>JBDHYS010000105.1:0-6075 GCA_039811505.1 Paludibacteraceae bacterium
CCGTGTCAAGTGTTGCACAAGCATTAGGAGGACGTATTGCAGGTGTGAATGTTACAAGTAGTGAAGGAAGTTTGGATGCACAGGTAAGTATTCGAGTACGCGGTGGAATGTCCATTACGCAAGGAAATAGCCCTTTGTATATTATCGATGGCTTCCCAAGTGAAGAATCAGCATTCAACGCTTTAAATGCTACAGATATCGAATCGATTGACGTGTTGAAAGATGCATCTTCTACAGCTATTTATGGAGCACGTGGTGCAAACGGTGTTATTGTGGTAACGACAAAAGGAGGAAAAGAAGGAAAAGCAAACATCAGTTACGAAGGTTATTACGGAGTGAAAAATATTTCCCGTAAATTAGACGTACTGAGTGCAGAAGAATTTGTATTGTTAGATTATGAACGTAGAGATAACAAAACAGATGGGTTGAATAAATTTAATTCTTTCTTTGGAGAATTTGCAGATATTCATACAAATTACGCAACGCGCGGAATAAATTGGCAAGATGAAGCGTTTCAACAAGCTTACACAAAAAGTCATAAAATAAACTTTACAGGTGGTGTAAAATCAATGAATTACTCAGGTTCTTACACTCGTCAAGATGAAGACGGATTGATGGTTTACAGTGGGATGAAAAAAGACAATCTTCGTTTCAAATTGGATCATAGAATGACAAATCGCTTGCGTATTAGTGCAAACGTAAACTATACCGATCAACTTACTCAAGGAATGGGAACATCTGAAGGTGGCACAAACTTTGGTAAAATGACGCATATTATTATGTATAATCCAACTTTAGGTCTTAAAGCGACTGATGAAGAATTATTAACAAATCCTCGCATTAACAGTCTTGTGTTAGATGATGATGGAAATACAATGCAAAATCCGGTTATTTCTGCTCAATACGAAACAAATAATAAAGAATTTCGTTTGTTTAGTGGAGGAGGAAGCATTGAATTGGAATTAATGAAAAATTTGAAATTCAAATCCACTAACGGAATGATTTATCGTAACCAACGAAACAGCGTTTTTAACGGTTCGGAATCTATCAACGCAAAACGTACCAGTATCAACGGTAATATTCAAAACAACGAATTGGGAAAATTCACCACTTCTAATGTATTAACGTACGATTGGAAAAAACGTGGACACAAATTGAATTTAATGGGTGGGCAAGAATTTATAAATACTTGGGTAAGACAACTATTTGTTTCGGCTACAAACTTCCCAAATGACGACATTGGACTAAACGACATTTCATTAGGTTTACCGGGTGTTTTAAGGTCTTATTATAACGACGACGACAATATGATGTCGTTCTTTACAAGAGCTTATTACAATTATGCTGATAAATATATGTTTACTTTCTCTGTTCGTGCCGATGGATCTTCTAAATTTGGTGCCGATAAGAAATGGGGAGTTTTCCCATCAGCATCTTTTGCATGGAGAGCTTCTGAAGAAGAATTTATCAAACAATGGGGCGTTTTCTCTGACTTGAAAGTTCGTTTGGGTTACGGTTCAGCTGGAAACAACAACATTCCATCTTATCAAGCATTGGGACTGTGGAATTCTGTAAATACACCATTGTTGGAAGGTGTAACGCCCGGATATGTTTTAACGCAGCTTCCAAACAAGAATTTAGCTTGGGAAACAAATCACACTTTAAATCTTGGTTTTGATTTTGGATTGTTGAATCAGCGAATTATTATCTCCCCTGAGTTTTACGTAAACCGCTCGAATGATTTGTTGGTAAAATCCAAAATGCCGCTTTCATCAGGATATGAATATATGTATCGTAACATTGGAGCAACACAAAATACAGGTTTAGATTTATCTATCAACACTGTGAATGTTACCAATAAAAATTTCAGATGGACTTCTACATTAACTTTATCACATAATCAAAATAAAATTGTATCACTTTCTGGCGAACAATCTTATTTAGAAACATCTGGTTGGGGATATAAACAAGCAGATTATTTGGTAGCAGTCGGAAAACCAATTGGCTTAATGTATGGATTTAAAACGGTAGGTTTGTATCAAACATCGGATTTTGTTACCGAAGACGATGGCACAGGAAATATTGTTTTCGCAAAAGATGCAAACGGAAAATTTATATTGAAAGATGGTGTTCCAAGGCGTGCAAGTGGTGCTGTTGAGCCCGGATTCTGGAAATTTGAAGACACAGATGACGAAAACGTAGGTGTAATTGATGATAATGACCGCCAAGTAATTGGAAATGCAACTCCAATTTTCCACGGAGGATTAAACAACACATTTATATATAAAAACTTCGATTTGAGCTTGTTTATGAATTTCAGTTATGGAAATGACATTCTTAATGCAACCAAACTCTTCACATCGTTGTACGGATGGAGCAATAAAAATACATTGGCTCTTAATGGTGTGAATCATCGTTGGGTAACAATTGCAAACGATGGTTCTCCATTGGAAACACCTGCTGCAATGGATGCTGTCAATCAAGGAAAAACGATAGCTCAATGGGACGATATGGAAAATGGTGATCAAGTTATTCATTCATGGGGAGTAGAAGATGGTTCGTTTTTGCGTATTGCAAACCTTACTTTTGGTTATAGATTACCTAAAAACATATCAAAAAAAGTGTTTGCCGAAGACATCAGATTATATGCAAGTGCCAACAATCTTTACACATTTACAAAATATACCGGCTTTGATCCCGAAGTAAGTACGCGAAACAGTTCCGGCACAACTCCGGGGGTGGATTGGGGAGCTTATCCAAGAAGTACTTCTTATGTGTTTGGATTAAGTATTACATTTTAATTAACCCTGTAAATTTTTAATGAAAAATGAAAACAATAATGAATAAATACAATAAAATAAATATTCTGTCAATATTTCTGGGAATATCGCTTTTGTTAAGCTCTTGTACAGATTTACTAACAGAAAAACCTGATTCCTATTACGATTCTGCAAAAATATTTGAATCGGCAAAAAACGCACAATTAGGATTAAATGGTATATATAACTCTTTGGCAGGTATTTCGCATTATGGACAATGGGAAATGGCAATGCCAACTTCTGACGATATGTATTTTATAAACGGTATCAATGCTGATGGAAGTCGCCGTGATATTTCACACTATAATGTAACAACTTCTAACGTTTGGGTTCTTGATTTGTGGACAAATAAATACAAAGGAATCGAACGTGCCAACAGCGTTATCATCGGTGTTCGTGGCATGAGTGATTACAGCGAAACAAACGAAGATTTATTGAGAGTAGAAGGCGAAGCACTCTTTTTACGCGCATTGCTTTCTTATGATTTGGTGAAATATTGGGGTGATGTTCCTTACAAAACAAATATTACTACTTTTGAAACTTCCTATTTGCCACGTACTAACAAAGAATTAATTTACGATCAAATTATTGAAGATTTGAACAAAGCAAAGAATAATCTAAAATGGGCAACTTCTGCTACAAATCCTGAAAGAGCAACTCAAGGCGCTGCGCGTGCATTGTTAATGAGAGTTTATTTAAGCAGAGCGGGTTATTCACTTGATTCCAATACTGGAAAATATGTTATAAAAAATGAAACAGAACGCCAACAAATTTTCCAAGAAGTAGTGAAAGAATACGAAGCATTTGTTGCTAACGGATATCACGGATTTTCTGATGCAGGTTACGAACAGTATTGGAAAAACTTTTGTGAAAACAGAGTCGATTCAAAAGAGAGCCTTTATGAAATAGGATTTTATACTCCAGATGGAGGTTCCGGAACAGCCGGCACGTGGGCGACTTATATTGGACCAATCATTGATTCAAATTATAAATCAGGACGTGCAAACGGATTTTTTAGAACATTGCCCGAATGGTTTGGATATTATCATCCAAACGATGTACGTCGTGATTTGAATATGTGTAATTTTGACATTGATGCAAATGGAAATCAAGTTGCAAAGAACAACAAAACGTATTATCCCGGAAAATGGCGCCGTTATTGGGTGAAAGATATGCCAAAAGATCCAAATAATACGGACGTAAACTATGTTTTCTTACGTTATGCAGACGTTGTGTTGATGGCAGCCGAAGCATATAATGAAATAGGAAATTCAACAAAAGCTATTGAGTTAATTAATTCTGTTCGCTCACGCTCAAATGCCCCAAAATGGGACGATTCTTCTACTGATGCAAAATACGAAGACCTTTACAAAGCTCCAAAAGTAGCTGATTTATCTTTTATTCCTGATGGTGATTTGAAAGGAAAAGTTCGCAAAGCACTTTATTGGGAACGTGGATTTGAGTTGTGTTATGAAGGAACTAGCAAGTACGATTTGATGCGTTGGGGAGTTTTATACGATGCGATTCAATTGCACAAAGCAACTAAGTTTGGTACTGGATACGCGGCTCCAACTAATTTTGTAAAATTCAAACACGAGTTATTCCCAATTCCATTGAATGAGACACAAATAAACTCAGCATTAGAGAACAAAAATAATCCCGGTTATTAATAGTTGTAAATTAGAAATAAAATGAAAAAAATATTTGTAACAGTTGCGGTAGCTTTTTTTTCTACCATGTTATTTTCACAAGGATTTTCAACTTTCATTGTAGAGGGAGCTTTACAGCCGGCATCAATTAAAAACGTTTCAGGAGAAAACGCTTCTACAATAGAAGCAATCGTTTCTAACAAAGTGGATATTTCAAATGTAAATTTCAAATACCGTTTGTTGAGCGGATGCACAGTTTCACCCGCAATCGGAAAAGATTTTTCGAAGGAACAAAACGTGGTTGTAAACAAAAATGATGGCAGCTCAAAAGATTGGAATATTAGCGTAAAACAACTTAAACCCGCTCAACTTCCTTTGGAATTGAATTTTTCAGATGCTAATCCTTCATATTGGGATAACAGTGTTGAGGGTTGGGCTGGAGTTGGAATTGATGCTTCAAAACCAAGTGTAATTCGTTTTGGAAACAAAGGTGTTTCATTTTGGGTAGCTTTTGATGCTTCTGCAAAATATGTTAGTTACCAATTAAAAGTAGTAAGTAAATCGCAAGTTGCATTTGATGGCGAATTTTATGTAGAAACCTCAGTTGATGGTTTGAAATGGAAAACATTGAAAGCATTTAATGAAAGCAATCAAATCAGCAGTGATGGAAATTATCGTCATGAATTGAAAGAAGATGTTCGTTACATTCGTTGGACTTATGAATCAAGAAATAAACTAAATCTCAATTTGAACAACATCGTTGTTTCTAACGAATAGTATCTTAATGTAATAAAAAATCAATTTGCAATGCTCCTAATTTTTGAGTGCGTTGCAGGTTGATTTATTTTTCTTTATAAGGAATTGTTTTTCCTCTGTTTTTTTATACTAATCTAATTCTCAACACAAAAATATGACTACTCAAAAAAACGTAATTGGCATCGATTTAGGCGGAACAGAAATTAAATTCGGATTGATTTCTTCTTCCGGTGAAATTTTATTTGAAGACAAATTGCCAACACAAGCTTTTAGTTCAGAGCAAGTTATTCAAAATCTTATCGTTGCTGTACAAAAAACTCTCCAATTTGCAAACCAAAATAATTTACGAGTAGAAGGAATTGGAATTGGTACACCCGGAATTGTGGATAAAACCAACCGAATTGTGGTTGGAGCAGCAGAAAATATTGTAGGTTGGGAAAATGTTCCCGTAGCTCAACGAATGGAAGAAGCAGTTGGTTTAAAAACTCTTCTTAATAACGATGCGAATATGATGGGTTTAGGAGAACAAAAATTTGGTGCTGCAAAAAACAGCTCCGATGTGCTATTTATTACCGTTGGAACAGGAATTGGTGGTGCTATAATCATCAATGGGCATTTATTTGGTGGTTATGATAATCGAGGTACAGAAATGGGGCATATTCCGTTAATTGCAAACGGAAAACCTTGTGCTTGCGGCAGTGCGGGATGTTTGGAAACATATGCTTCTCCCAGTGCACTTGTTGACCAATTTATCAACAGTTCACAAGGATTAAAATGTCCAGTTGAAGAGGAAATAATTGGAACATTAGTGGTACGGTTGTTCACATCAGGCGAGGAGATAGCAATAGTAT
>JBDHYS010000106.1:0-6072 GCA_039811505.1 Paludibacteraceae bacterium
GTCGGTTTTTTGTATTCCAATGCCGAGTTGGAAAAACGTGGATTGATGAATCGGAAAGGTTTTCCAGAAAGTTACGATGCCAAAAAATTATTGGCTTTTCTCTCTTCCGTGAAATCGGGGCAGCCTTTATTGGAAATTCCGATCTATTCACACAACCAATACGACGTGATTCCGGATAAAATGCAAACAATTTCACTTCCTGATATTTTGATTGTGGAAGGAATAAATGTGTTGCAAGTGTCGAATAACACGAAAAAATCGAAGAAAAAGAGAGTGTTCGTTTCAGATTTTTTTGATTTCTCCATTTATGTAGATGCGAGTGAAAAAGACCTTCGAACATGGTATTTAGATCGTTTCTTAGCACTTCAAAAAACTGCTTTTTCCAATCCCGATTCGTTTTTTCATCAATATGCTTCGTGGAGTGAAGAAAAATTGCTCGAATTTGCCAACAAAGTCTGGGACGAAATTAATTATCCGAATTTACAAGAAAATATTTTACCAACCCGTTTTCGGGCAAATTTAATCATCGAAAAAGGGACGGAACATTTCACAAGAGGAATTCGGACAAGAAAAATATAAAATTCAAGTTTTTACAAAATCAACACAATAAATTTTATGAAAGATAGTGGAAAAAAAGCGTGGGGAATTGGTTTGCTCCTTTTTGGTTTGCTGTATTTGGTGCAAAAGCTGAACATTGTTCCCGATGTGATTATGGCTTACATCCTCGATATGCGAAATTTACCTATTGCCATTGGTGCGGTTTTGCTTTTTTCGCAACGAAACAGATCGGTCGGTATTTTTCTGATCGTAATTGGTATTTTGCTCTATTTGAAAGACATTATTATTTGGACTCGAAGTTTGTCCGATTTTCTGTGGCCTATTTTGCTAATTTCTGCCGGATTGATTCTTATTTTTACATCGAAAGGAAAAGGTAAATAAGTTTTATGATGCTTGTTAAATGATTTATTTTTAATGAAATACTACTTTACCTTAATCCGTTGGAAAAATATTTTGATGCTGCTGTTTATTCAGTGGTTGATGCAATTTTCGGTAGTGATGCCGATTTTGCAAACACACGGTTTTGAGGTTTCTTTTCAAAATTATCCGTTTTGGCTGCTTGCGTTTGCTACCTTGTGTATTACGGCAGGTGGTTATATTATCAACGATTATTTTGATGTGAAAATTGACCGAATAAACAGACCGGAAAATGTGATTGTTGGCGTTCATCTTTCTCAAAAGGAAGCGATGCGATTCTATCAAATTACAACTTTTATCGGAATTTTTGCCGGTTTGACTGTCGCATTTTGGGTGAAAAGTATCACGCTTGCACTTATTTTTATTCTCACACCTGGATTGTTGTGGTTTTATTCAGCAAGTTATAAAAGACAGTTTCTTATTGGAAATATAATTGTAAGTCTTTTGTCGGCAGTTTCTATTTTTGTGGTGGCACTTTTGGAAGCGGCGCAATTAAAATTGGAATACGGAAAATTATTATTTCAAACGCCGATTTTATCCACTATTTACGGTTGGATTGGAGTTTTTGCCGTTTTTGCATTTTTAATGACTTGGATTCGTGAAATTGTGAAAGATTTGGAAGACATTGAAGGCGACAAACAGTTGGAATGTAGAACAATGGCTATAAAATGGGGTGTTAAAAAGACAAAAAATATGCTTTATATTCTAATAGCCTTTGTGATATTGCTTTTGCTTTATCTCAATTTTTACACACTCTCTTTTCACTCAAATTTCACACTTCAATACGCTTTTTTTGGTATTATTCTACCTCTGATTGCAGTTTCTTTTATGCTTTTTAAGGCAAACACTTCAAAAGAATTTCATCAAACGGCTTCATTTCTAAAAATTATTATGCTTATTGGCGTTTTATATTCTCTTTTTTTCTATTTTCTTACTGCTTCAGCAGAAAAAATTCCTATTTGGAACTTATTTATCGTTCAATAAAATAATCCGAAATGTTAGAAAATCTACATCAATACAATATCATATTAGGTTCCAATTCGCCACGCAGAAAAGAACTTTTAGCTGGATTAAATGTGAAATTTGAAATAAAAACAAACGATACAGACGAAACTTTTCCTGATTCTTTGCCAATAGAAGAAATTCCTTCGTTTTTAGCACTTAAAAAAAGTGCATCCTATACGTTGGAAAAAAATGATTTGTTAATTACAGCAGATACAATCGTGGTGGTAGATGAAGAAATTGTACTTGGAAAGCCTCGTGATAAAGAAAATGCAATTCAAATTTTGAAAATGATTTCAGGTCGAATGCACAAAGTAATAACAGGAGTTTCTATTCGTTCTTTGGAGAAACAAAAATCGTTTCACACAATCACAGAAGTTTATTTCAAAGAATTGGACGATGAAGAAATTGAATTTTATTTGGAAAATTATCGCCCTTATGATAAAGCCGGTGCTTACGGCGTGCAAGAATGGATTGGATACATTGGTGTTGAAAAAATTGTCGGTTCGTATTACAATATTATGGGGCTTCCAATTCAAAAATTGTACAAGGAATTAAAAAATTGGTATTAATCAAAAAATAGAAAATATGCCTTCAGTTTCTGTCTGTTTTTCGCCTGCATTATATCCTTTTTATGCAATGGACAATGCAATTACAGTGGTTGTCGATATTTTTAGAGCTACGACAAGTATCTGTGTTGCTTTTCAGAACGGAGCAAAAGCTGTAAAAACAGTGGATACGCTCGAAAAAGCAAAAAATTGGCAGCAACAAGGTTTTTTGGTTGCTGCGGAACGAAAAGTGAAAAAGGTTGATTTTGCTGATTTTGGAAATTCTCCTTTTGATTTTACAGAAGAAAAAGTGAAAGGACAAACAATTGTTTTCACCACAACCAACGGCACACAAGCTGTTGAAAGTGCATTGCAAAGTGATGAAATTGTGATTGGTGCATTTGTAAATATGTTGCCCCTACTCGATTATTGCATCGGTCAAGAAAAAAATGTGATTGTTCTTTGTTCGGGTTGGAACAACAAATTTTGCATTGAAGATACATTATTTGCAGGTGCTTTTGCAAAAAAACTGCTCCAATCTACTCGTGTTAGAGCCGATTCTGATGCTACTTTTGCTGCAATTCAACTTTGGAATTTTGCAGAATCTAACCCTTTTGAATATATTTGCAATTCCGAACATTACAAACGTTTGGTCGAAAATGGATTAGAAGATTCTGTCAAATTTTGTTTCACTGAAAATTTAGTGCAGACAGTTCCGATTTTCGATAAAGCAAATAAGCAATTTATCAAAAAAACAACATAAAAAGAATGGTTTTTTATCACAAAATATAAATTTTAACGAATAGGAGATTAAAAAAATGGTACAAGAAAAAATTGCAACAATGCTCAATGAGCAAGTTATTAAAGAGTTTTATTCCGCTTATTTGTATCTTGATATGGCTAATTATTATTATGACCACAATTTGAATGGTTTTGGTAATTGGTTTGATGTGCAGGCAAAAGAAGAGAGTGCACACGCCATGTTATTCGTACAATATCTGCGAAACAACGGCATTAAAGTAGAATTAAAAGAAATTGCTGCTCCAAATGTTACCTACAAAAACTTCAAAGAGCCATTAGAAGAGGCTTTTGAACACGAAAAATACGTAACAGCTTCTATCAATGACATTTATGCAGAAGCATATTTGGTGAAAGATTTCAGAACAATGCAATTTCTTGATTGGTTTGTGAAAGAACAAGGAGAAGAAGAACAAAATTCAGAAGATCTTTGCAAACGATACGAACTTTTTGGAACAGAAGCGAAAGGTCTTTATCTTCTTGATAATGAACTGAAAAGTAGAGTTTTTGTAGAGCCTTCGTTGGTTCTTTAATCTAAAATGCACAGTTCATCTAAACAAAACACATCCATAATTTAAGTAAAAGTGAGTATGAATAATAAAATAAAAACAGGTATTATCGGCTTTGGACTATCTGGGAGGGTTTTTCATGCTCCTTTTATTGATGTGGTTGAAGGTTTTGAACTTAGTATGATTAGCACTTCAAAACAGGAAAACAAAGAAATTATTCGACAGAAATATCCACAAACAACTGTTGTTGAAGATGCAAATGCCATCTTATCAAATCCGGAAATTGATTTGGTTATTGTAACATCTCCCAATACATCGCATTTCAAGTGGGCAAAAGAGGCGTTATTGGCGAATAAACACGTAGTTGTAGAAAAACCGTTTACTAACACAACCAAAGAAGCCGATGAATTGATTCAATTGGCAAAACGTCAGGACAAAATTGTAACCGCATATCATAATCGCCGTTTTGTGAGCGATACAAAAACCGTAAAAAAGATAATTCAAAGTGGAATGCTTGGCGAAATTACCGATTTTGAGACCCATTTTGACCGCTTCCGTCTTGATCCTCGTCCAAATGGATATTGGAGGGAAGAAAATTTAGTCGGCTCAGGGATTTTATACGATCTCGGTTCGCATCTGATCGACCAATCGTTGCATCTTTTTGGACTTCCAAAAGCTGTTACAGCTCATATATTCAAACAGCGAAGTTGGGCTAAAACAGACGATGGTTTTGACGTTAAACTTCATTACGACACACACATTTCAACGCTTAAGTCGTCAATGTTAGCATCAATTCCCGGTCCTACGTTTTTAATTCATGGAACAAAAGGTTCGTTTATTAAATACGGACTTGATGTGCAAGAAGAAAACCTAAACAAAGGAATGATTCCTAATTCTGCCGATTGGGGAAAAGAGCCGAAAGCAATTTGGGGACGACTGAAATCGGATTCTAATGGGGTGAAAATAGATGCGGTTGTCGAAAGTGAAAACGGCGATTATAGAGAATATTTTATCAATTTACACGATGCCATTTTGGGAAATGCAGAATTATCCGTCAAACCTGAAGAAGCTCGCAACGTAATACGAATTATTGAACTCGCCTTTCAAAGTGCAACCGAAAAAAGAACTATTGAAGTTTAGGCAAAATAAATTTGAACAACTTCTTCATAGTTTTTTTTAGGCAACGATGTCAAAACAGAAAATTTCCGACTAATATTTTTTTATCTCTTTCAATAAAAAATCTTTTGTTTTTACACCCACAAAACGATTGACCTCTTTTCCATTTTGAAATAAAATCAGCGTGGGAATACTTCTTACGTTGTATTTTTGAGCAACGGCATGGTTATTATCCACATCTAATTTTGCTACCGAATAATTCTCGGGCAACGATTCTGCCAAATCATTCAAAATTGGTAACATCATTTTACACGGCATACACCAATCAGCCCAGAAATCGACTAAAATAGTCTTATTTTTAAGTTGATGATTGAAATTGGCATCGGAAAGTTGTAGAATCTTTTCATTTGTTTCCACACCTGCAAGCGATGCCATTTTCTTTTTAGCAAAAATACGTACTGCAAAAAACAGCAAAAGCAATACCAATACAATTATTAGAAAGACTTTCATAATTATTTATTAATTAATATTTTATATGGAATATAATTTAGTAAAACGAGCATAAACTCCCCATGCTTTTTTCAACCAATGACCTACAATTGGCATTGGAATCATAATCTGTCGTTTGTCATTTCTGAACACAAAAGCAGCTCCATTTCCCGTATCCATAATGCACAAAATGCTCAAATTTTCTTTGTAGCTTTTCAAAATACCTTTTTTATTTTCAATCTGACCAATATTAAAAGCCACATTTCCACCCATTGCTTCTGCAATATGACCTTGTTTTGCAATCCACACCGGACCTTCCATTGCAGCTGCATCTCCTATTGCATAAACACTTGGAAAATTCTCCACTTGGTTGTAATTATTTACTTTCACAAATCCGGCATCTGAAAGCGGAAGATCCGATTTTTTCAACACAGCCGAACCCGTTCCAGCCGCAATAAACATAATCAAATCGGCATTCAGCTTGGTTTCATTTTCAAACACAACAGCGTTTGGTTCAAAAGCAGTAATTTTATTTCCAAAAAATGATTTCACACCTTTTGAATCGAGCATCGAATTGGTAGCTTTCAGAGCATTTCTCCCCATTCGAGCACCCGGCTCAGCCATGGGTGCAAACA
>JBDHYS010000107.1:0-6049 GCA_039811505.1 Paludibacteraceae bacterium
TATTTCGGACACGCTGATAAATAATCCGAATGCTGTTACGATTTATTCTGAAAATCAAGTCAATATAAATTTGAAAAAATATATCAATTCCAAATTAAACAGTTATGTAAGAGATGAAAAATTGGCATCTTACAACATTCCCAATTTGAAAGAAATGGTGGAATCGAGTAAAACAAAAGTGAATATAACCACTATAAAATGGGACGAAACCGGAAAAGACAAAGAAGGTTCGGCTGAACTTTCGTTGATTATTGGGATGATTTCGGCATTTTTAATCTACATTTTTATCATGGCTTATGGCGGTCAAGTGATGTCGGGAGTTACACAAGAAAAAACGAGTAGAATTGTGGAAGTTATTATCTCATCTGTTAAACCTTTTGAGTTGATGATGGGGAAAATAATTGGTGTGGCGTTGGTCGGTTTAACTCAATTTGGAATTTGGATAATTTTTACGCTGATTCTTGGCGGTATCGGAACCTCTCTTTTGGGAATGAATGCGATGCCGGAAATGTCGCAAATGACCGATTTATCGGCAATTGATGGAAATACGGAAGAAATTATGGGACAAGTTTTAGGAGTGTTGAGCGGATTTAATTTCACGAAGATTATACTTCTGTTTGTGTTCTATTTTATGGGTGGTTATTTGCTTTATGCCTCCTTTTTTGCTGCAATTGGCTCTGCTGTTGATAATGAAACCGATACACAACAATTTGTAATGCCGATTACATTGCCCATTATTCTTGCCATTATTATTGGAATGAACGCTGCTCAAAATCCAACAAGTTCACTCGCATTTTGGGGTTCGATTATTCCATTTACCTCGCCTGTGGTGATGATGGCTCGTATTCCGTACGATGTGCCGCTTTGGGAAATAATTCTATCATTAACGGTGCTTGTCGTTTCATTTATCCTCTCAACGTGGATTGCCGGAAGAATTTACCGAACAGGAATTTTAATGTATGGGAAAAAAGTGTCTTGGAAAGAGCTTTGGAAATGGATAAGAGTGAAATAAATTTTATTGATTTATTGACTATTTTGTGAATTTATGAGCTGTTTTTTATTGAAGCAGCTCATTATCAGGTAAATTTTATTTAATTTAACATTTTTTTTTGACAATTTATAATGTTATCTGTATATTTGCAAATGATAATGTGTTTTAAATTAACTTATATTTGAAAATCATGAACAAAGCAGAATTAATCAATGAAATTGCCGCAGCATCGGGCCTCACAAAAGCAGCATCTAAAAAAGCACTTGATGCCACAATGAAAAGTATCACTTCAGCTCTTGCAAAAGGCAAAAAAGTAAGTTTAGTTGGTTTCGGTTCGTTCTCTGTTGTAGAACGTGCAGCGAGAACAGGCGTTAATCCAATCACTAAAAAGCCATTGAAAATTGGTGCTAAAAAAGTTGCTAAATTTAAACCGGGTGCTGATTTAGTCGAAGCTGTAAAATAATAAATTTGCAGAAAAGTGAGTCATTTAGAAGAGATTAGATGTTTATTTAATCTCTTCTTCCTTTTTAAAAAGGTACATTGTCATTTTTATTACCGTTTTCTTCTGCAAAATAGGGTGCTTGTTGTAAATGCTCCGGAATTTGTGTCTCTTCTTTTGATGAAAAATCGTTGTTCATTTTTGATGCATGTGTTGTGTATTCAGGCGAATGGAAAGGATCTTCTGAGCTTAAATCCATAAATTTTGCATAGATATTTTTGAATCGCAATTGCACATCGCCAACGGCGCCGTTTCTATGTTTTGAAATAATTATTTCAGCAATTCCTTCCAATGAATTTCCATCTTTATCGTTTTTTATCCCATAATATTCGGGGCGGTGAATAAAGCAAACCATATCGGCATCTTGCTCAATTGCACCTGATTCACGCAAATCGGAAAGTTGAGGGCGTTTTCCTTCAATTCCCGTTCTTCCTTCCACTCCACGATTAAGCTGTGAAAGTGCAATAATGGGTAAATCCAACTCTTTTGCCAATCCTTTTAGCGAGCGTGAAATCATACTTACTTCTTGCTCTCTGCTACCAAAAGAGAATCCGCTTGCATTCATCAATTGCAAATAGTCAATAATAATACATTGTATATTGTGCTCTTTTACCAATCGTCTTGCTTTGCTTCTTAGTTCAAAAATGGATAAACTTGGGGTGTCATCTACAAAAATGGGAGCTCCGGTAAGTTTTGAAATATCTTCGTCAAATTGTTTCCACTCTTTATCTGTCAATTGTCCGTTTTTTATTTTTTCACCTTCCAAATTACACACATTCATCAGCAAACGATTGACTAATTGCACATTTGACATCTCCAAAGAGAAAACAGCCACAGGAGTTGCGTTGTCCACTGCCATGTTTTTTGCCATCGAAAGCACAAAAGCAGTTTTCCCCATTGCCGGACGTGCTGCAATGATGATTAAATCCGATTTTTGCCAACCTGAAGTGATTTTATCCAATACTTTAAATCCCGATTTCAATCCGCTTGCACCTTCTCTTTTAGATGCTTCTTTCATCCGCTCACGTGCTTCACCAATCACAGAGTTTATTTGAACCACATCTTTTTTCATGTTTTGTTGTGTGATTTCAAATAGTTTTGCTTCTGCCTCTTGCATAAGATCGTCCACGTCCATTTTTTCATCGTATGCCTTTCCGGTAATGTCGTTGGAGAGTCGAATTAGCTCACGTGCTAAATATTTTTGTACGATAATTTGCGAGTGGTAAATAAGATGTGCGGTTGATGAAACGCGAGAAGTGAGCAAAGTAATAACGTATGGACCGCCAACTTCTTCCAACGTTCCTTGTTTCCGTAGCATTTCTGTTACGGTGTGCATATCAATTGGGTGTTGATTTAATGCTAACGCTACAATTGCTCGAAATATTTTTTGGTGTGAATCTTTGTAAAAATGTTCGGCTGAAAGAATGTCAGAAACGGTCGTATAAGCATCTTTTTCCAACATCAATGCACCTAAAACGTCTTCTTCAAGTTCCAATGCTTGTGGTGGTAATTTGCCAAGTTCATTTATTGAAAGTGGAGTTGTATCTGCTTTTTTTCTTGTGTTTCTTTTCTCAACCATGCCTTATTTCATTTTTTTTTTTTTACGAATTTCAAAATTACAAAAAGATTATGTTTCAATTCATAGAAATGGAATAGATTTATCAACAACTAATTAACAAAGGGTGTTTTGTGGCAGATAATTTATGTTTTGATTTGAAAAAATGTTTGTGTTAAAAAAATATTGTTCCCCGAAAATTCGATTTTGCAAAGATGTTGTATGGAACGTTATGTGAAAATCTGTATTATTAATCGGTTAAAGTTCTTGTGTTTTTTGTAATTTTATCGCCCTAAAAAATGCAGTTTGCAATTTCATCATGTTTTTCCATTATCTTTGTAGAAAATTTCGAAATTAATGTATCAACAATATTCATCATCTTTATTAGAAAACGCTGTCAATGAATTTGCAAAATTACCTGGGATTGGTCGTAAAACGGCTTTAAGATTGGTTTTGCATCTTTTGAAACAACCAAAAGAAGAAGTTAACCTGTTTGGAAATACATTTATTCAATTGCGAAACGAGATTTCATATTGTAAGGTTTGTCATAATATTTCGGATACAGAAACTTGCCATTTGTGTGCAAATTCATCTCGTGATAGCCAAACGATTTGCGTAGTTGAGAATATCAAAGATGTGATGACAATTGAAAATACGCAACAATTCAACGGTTTGTACCATGTTTTAGGTGGAATAATTTCACCAATGGATGGAGTTGGACCGTCCGATTTAGAGTTAGAAAGTCTTGTGAAACGGGTCGAATCCGGCGAAATAAAAGAGGTGATTTTAGCTTTAAGCACCACAATGGAGGGCGATACGACCAATTTTTACATTTTTAGAAAACTTTCTCCTTTCGAGGTGAAAATTACAACCATTGCTCGCGGCGTAGCAATTGGAGACGAACTCGAATATACTGACGAAGTTACATTGGGACGTTCAATAGTGAATAGAGTGGAGTTTACAAATTCATTTAAATAAAAAAATCAAAAAAAATGACAACAGAAAAAAGAGTGCGAATGGTAACGAAATCGGCAAATGTGGTCTATTATACCATTTATTTGCTCACAATAATTGCAGTTGTTTCCATATTTTTTATCACTTATCTAGATGTTGAAACGTGGACAATTGATCCGCTAAGTTCGCTTGGAACAGCTATTTCCACAGTTTATATGATTTTATTGCTCACTGCAATTCCTGGATCGTTACTCTATTTTCATCGTACGACCGTGAAAATCAAGCATGAAGAAGATGAAGTGATTATGTTTGCAAAATACAAAAAAGCATCTTACATCCGTTTGTGGATTGTAGGCTTATTCTTAGTTGTGGGAGTTGTTTTAGTCTATTTATTACGTTCGCAATCAATGATTTTTACATCTGGAATAGCTGCAATAGCTCTTTATTTCTGCAAACCATCACAAACAAAAGTAGTGCGTGAGTTGGATTTAGATGTGGATCTTTATCGTTAAGGATAAGAAGAGAATAATTGATTTTTATAAGTGTTGTTTAATTAAATAATTTATTAGTTACATTTTTAGTATTATGATTATTGCAGTTGATTTTGATGGGACAATTGTAACGCACGAATTTCCAAAAATCGGTCGTGAAATTCCTTTTGCAATCTCTACTTTAAAACGGATTCAGCAAGAAGGAAATCAGCTTATTCTATGGACTGTGCGTGAAGGTAAAATGTTGGAAGAGGCTATTGAATTTTGTTCTTCTCGTGGTTTGGAATTTTATGCTATTAATAGTAATTATCCAAAAGAAGAAACAGTGATTGACCAACCTCGCAAGTTGAACGCTGATTTATTTATCGATGACAGAAATTTAGGCGGTTTGCCCGATTGGGGCGTTATTTACAGAATGATTTCAACTGGAAATACGTTTGTTCCGCCTTCTGCTGATATTAATTACATTGATAGTCAGAATCAGAAAAAAAAGAAGCGTTTTGGGATTTTTTAAATAAAAAAAAGCTGGATTATTTGAAAATCAGCTTTTTTTGTGTGAATCTTTGTTTGAAAATTTTATCCTACAACCTTTTGATATATTCTTCGCCGAGAATACGATATGCTGTATTTAAGATTTGTATGTCATCTAATAATACAATTCCACCGTCAGGTCCTGGTTCAATGTGAAGCCCCACACTTTTTCCATCAATGTAGTCAGTACCTCCGAAGTAATTCTTAACAGTTTCTTTTTCCAGACCAAGTTCTTCGGCAATCTTGGCCATACTTCCGCTTGGGAGCGAATCCTTTACTTTGCGTAACTCGTTGAAAGTTATAGTTTTACTCATAATGAAATATTTTTTATGGTTAATAATTCAAAGGAAAATTTATAGGGTAAATGTACTACATAAATTTGAATCTTCCAACAAAAAAATGTACAAAAACAACAAAATTAATAATATAAAAATCTTTTGTACTGATTATCAGTTTGTTTTGTTTGAATAAAATTTGTAAAATTCTACGATTGTTTCCAATCCCTTTTTATATAAATCGATTTTGAAACTTTCATTTGGAGAATGAATAGCGTTAGATTCAAGCCCAAAACCCATTAGTATCGGTTTGATGTGTAGCACTTTCTCAAAAACAGGGATTACTCCAATGCTTCCGCCTCTTCGGACAGGAAGTGGTTTTTTTCCAAAAACTTTTTCGTATGCTTTTTCTGCAGCCAAATATTCTTTTGAGTCGATTGGACAAACATAACTTGCAGCTCCGTGAAGTTGTGAAACGTTTATTTTTATATGTTTTGGGGCAATGTCTATAAGATGTTTTTCAATCAAATCTGCCATTTTATGGTAATCTTGATTGGGCACTAAACGGGCTGAAAGTTTTGCAAACGTTTTCGATGGCAACACCGTTTTACTCCCTTCACCGGTATATCCACCCCAAATTCCACATATATCCAATGTGGGTCGAATGCCGGTTCTTTCTACTGTAGAATATCCTTTTTCACCAAAAATACAGTCGATTCCTAAATCTTTTTTATATTTTTCTTCATCAAATGG
>JBDHYS010000108.1:0-5960 GCA_039811505.1 Paludibacteraceae bacterium
GAGATATTGAAAAGTCTCTTTTGGTATGTTTATTTCAACTTCACAAGCTCTGTCGTGAAAATTGACCACAATAAGCAATAATTCATCTTCAAATTTCCTTAAATAAGCAAAATGTTCGTGGGAATTAAAGAGAGGATTTCCATAGTTTGCAAATACCAAATCGTACATTAACCCATTTGAAATGGCTTTCTCACTTAATGAAATTTTTATCAATTTTCTGTAAAATGATTGCAATTCTTTCTGTTCTTTCGTCAAACTTTTAGTGTCGAAAGAACCGTTATTTGCCCAATTTTGAATAGAAGTAACGCCCCAATAATCAAAAATGGTTGTTTTTCCGTCCAATCCGCTAAATCCTTCAATATCCATTCCTAATTCCCCCAATTCTTGCCCCATGTAAATCATAAAAGGAGCATTTGTGAGTGTTGCCGACACAATCATTCCTGGTTTTGCATACATTCCGTTGCCGCAGAAAAAACCCGATGCAATGCGTTGTTCATCATGATTCTCTAAAAAATTTAACATTTTATCGGAAATTGTGCCCAAACTTTGCCATGCTTGCGTAATATCTCTTGCAGGTCTGTTTTTGCTCATAATTCCACGCAATGTATCGTACATTCCAACTTTATCGTACAGATAATCAAACTTTCCGTTGCAAATATAATTGTGATATTCTGACGGACTATACACTTCTGCAATAAAAAGAATGGAAGGATTTATTTTTTTTATTTTTGGAATAACCCAGCCCCAAAACTCAACAGGAACCATTTCTGCCATATCGCATCTAAAACCATCGACTCCTTTATTTGTCCAAAAAGTTAAAACTTCTAACATTTTAAACCATGTATTGGGTATGGGATCAAATTGTTTTTGATTTCCTTCGGTATAATTTACACCATAATTCAATTTTACGGTTTCGTACCAATCGAATTCTGATGGAAAAGATGAAAACTGATCGTTTCCGGTCGCTTTTGCTGGAAATTCTTCGTAATTTCCCGTATCGAATGATGGAGAAAATTTTTCACTTGGAATGTAATAATAGTTATTAAGTGGCGAAAAAGCCCAATTTGGATTGTCATTTTCACCTAAATCAATTATTCCTTTTGGTTTCGCATCGGAAAAATATTGCCTTGCAGTGTGATTTGGAACAAAATCAATAATTACTTTCAATTTCTCTTTCTGCGTCCTTTTTATCAGAGCATTAAATTCCTCCATCCGATTGTTCACATCTTCTGCCAAATCGGGATCAACATCGTAATAATCTTTTATTGCGTACGGCGAACCTGCATTTCCTTTGATAACTCCGTTGTGATCTTTTTTTATTCCAAAAGCAGAATAATCTGTTTTTGTGGCGTGTTCGATGATTCCGGTGTACCAAATATGGGTATAACCCTGTTTTTTTATCTGTTTTAAAACGTGAGGAGTGAAATAATTAAACTTACCGCAACCATTTTCGTCTATTGTTCCATTGTTTTTTCGGGTCGAATTATAGTTTGTAAAAAGTCGAGGTAAAACTTGATATATTGCAAATTTCGGCATGTTTTATTTTCATTTTTTTTTAATAAAGTGCAAAAGTACAAGTTTTTAAATCGATTTACAATTGTGCCGCTAAAACTATTCTATTTTTGAATTGATTTTCTTGTTTTACTTCTTAAAAATTTTTTAGGAATGAATGGTGTCTGCGTTAATGGTCGTTAAGTAATATTTTAACATTGTTAAATTTGACCAAATATTATTTCTTTTTCAAATTTTAGGCACATCATTTGTCTATTTTTGGAGAGTAAAGTAATAATAACAATAAATAAATTATATGACAATGAAAAAAACGAAATTAACACTATTGATTGTACTTTTGGTGGTTGCAGTAAGTGTAGCAACAAATGTGGCAACTACATATTATCTCAATGGAAAAGAGGCTGTTAAATCTTCCAAATCTTTCAGTGATATGGATCAGCAAAGCGATGTGAAGGCACGATTTGCAAGTGCGGCAAGTGGAATTGAAACGGATTTTACAGTTGCTGCCGAATTGTCAGTTCATGCCGTTGTGCATATTAAAACAAAAGCTGTGAGAAGACAATCTCAGCAAGATTTTTTCAACGATCCGCTTTTTGAGTTTTTCTTCGGACCGCAACAACGCGGACAACGTCAGCAGCAAAAACCGGAAGAAGCGCAACCGCTTGGTGCAGGTTCGGGAGTTATTATCAGTCAAGACGGTTACATTGTTACCAATAACCACGTGATTGAAGGTGCATCTGAAATTGAAGTAACTTTAAACGATAAACGTACTTTCACGGCTAAACTTATTGGAACCGATCCGTCAACAGATATTGCATTGCTGAAAATAGAAGAAAAAAATCTTCCATATATCACAATGGGAAATTCTGATAATTTGAAAGTAGGCGAGTGGGTTTTGGCTGTTGGAAATCCTTTTAATCTTACATCAACTGTAACAGCCGGAATTGTGAGTGCAAAAGCAAGAAATATTGGAATTATCGGAACGGATCGATATGGAAGAAAAACCGAAAAAATTTCTATAGAATCATTTATCCAAACAGATGCTGCAATTAATGCAGGAAATAGTGGAGGTGCTTTGGTAACTACAAAAGGAGAATTAATCGGTATCAATACCGCCATTGCTTCTCAAACCGGAACGTATGCAGGTTATGGATTTGCTGTTCCATCAAGCATTGTGAAAAAAGTTGTTACCGATCTTCGTGAACATGGAGTTGTTCAGAGAGCTTTGTTGGGTGTAAGCATTTCAGATGTTACAACCGAATTGGTAAAAGAGAAAAACTTGAAATCAATGAACGGTGTTTATGTGGGTGATGTGGTAAAAGATGGTGCTGCCGAAAAAGGTGGAATCAAAAAAGACGATGTCATCACGGAAATAAATGGTGTGGCAGTCAATTCAAGTGCACAACTTCAAGAACAAATCGGAAGATATAGTCCAGGAGATAAAATTACAATAAAATATACGCGAGAGAATAAAGAAAAATCTACTACAGTAAAACTTACTAACGTGGAAGGAACAACCGATATTGTAACAACCAATAAATTTACACAAGATTTGGGTTTACAATTGAAACCAATTAGCGACACTGTAAAAGAAGCACTCGGAATTGACGCCGGATTGGAAGTTATCGGAAGTACCGGAAAAGCGAAAGATTCAGGAATTTCAACAGGTTATATTATTTTGAAAATCAACAATAAAGAGATGACAAGCCTGAAAGATTTTGAAAACATTTATGATGCAGCATTAAAATCAAATAAAACACTCAACATTGCAGGTGTTTATCCTACAACGGGAAAAGTAACTTATTATAAAATTGATTTAAAATAAAAATCGATATAAAATTTCAAAATAAAACAGATTGGATTCTCTTATTCCAATCTGTTTTTGTATTTTTGACAGTCTAAAATTTTTACAATCAAAATCATGAAAAGAAATCTTTTATTGCTACTAATTTTTATTTTTTCAACTTCTGTTTTCACCTTTGCAGCTAAAATTGATTCGGTTTCAATTTATAGTCCGTCTATGAAAAAGGAGATAAAAGCCATTATAATCACACCCGACAGTTATGACAATGTAAAACCGTTTCCTGTACTTTATTTATTGCACGGTTACGGTGGAAACTTTAGAACTTGGACTAAAAATATGCCTTCCGTTATTCCGTTGGCTGATGTGCATCAAATGGTTATTGTTATGCCCGATGGAAATGTAAATAGTTGGTATTTAGATAGTCCTGTGAATAGTGAGATACAATATGAAACATTTGTTTCCAAAGAACTTATCACTTGGATTGATTCTTGCTATAAAACCATTGCTTCAAGAGAAGGAAGAGCAATTTCTGGTTTGAGTATGGGCGGACACGGTGGATTGTACGTTGGATTTAGGCATCAAGATGTTTTTGGAGCTTGCGGAAGTATGAGTGGAGGGGTTGATATTCGTCCTTATCCTGAGAAATGGGATATAAAAAATCTTTTGGGAGAACAAAAAACCAATAAAGAGAATTGGGAAAATTATACTGTAATAAATCAATTGCATTTACTCACGCCAAATAGCATTAAAATTATAATTGATTGTGGAACCGAAGATTTTTTCTACCCAAACAATTTGAAATTACACGAACAATTGGTTTATCTGAACATTCCACATGATTTTATTTCTCGTCCCGGAAAACACGTAAAAGAATATTGGAACAATGCCGTAAAATTTCAAGCACTCTATTTTTCAAACTTTTTTGAAGAATATCGAGCCAAAATGTAAAAACGGTATAATTCTTGCTGTAATTGGTAAGTGTAAAATAATAATTTTCAAAGTAAACAAAATTTATTTTTGAACGTTATGTATTGAACAAATTCAGCTATTTATTTCTCCTCATCGTATTTTAATTAATTGAGTTTAAATATAATTATGATATAATCAGGAAAATATGTAGTAACTTTGCAAGCTAATTTTTCCATCCAAATATGAGACAGTTAAAAATAACAAAATCAATTACAAATCGTGAGAGTGCTTCGCTTGATAAATATCTTCAAGAGATTGGACGTGAAGACCTTATAACCGTAGAAGAAGAGGTTGAGTTAGCTCAACGTATTCGGAACGGCGACCGTTTGGCATTGGAAAAACTTACCCGTGCAAATCTTCGATTTGTGGTTTCAGTAGCAAAACAGTATCAAAATCAAGGATTAAGCCTTCCCGATTTAATTAACGAAGGCAATTTAGGACTGATTAAAGCTGCCGAAAAATTCGATGAAACACGAGGTTTTAAGTTTATTTCGTATGCCGTTTGGTGGATTCGCCAATCAATTTTACAAGCCTTAGCTGAACAATCACGTATTGTACGATTGCCACTGAATCAAGTTGGATCGCTAAATAAAATCAACAAAGCTTTTTCAAAATTTGAGCAAGAAAATGAACGCCGCCCTTCGGTTGAAGAGTTGGCTGAACATTTGGATATTCCTGTTGAAAAGATTGCAGATACAATGAAAGTGTCTGGAAGACATGTTTCGGTTGATGCACCGTTTGTGGAAGGAGAAGACAATAGTTTACTTGATGTGATGGTTAATGATGATTCTCCACATGCTGATAGAGCATTGATAAATGAATCTTTGTCAAAAGAAATTGACAGAGCATTATCAACGCTAAGTGAGCGTGAGCATGAAATTGTGAAAAAATTCTTCGGAATTGGTGTTGCAGAAATGACGTTGGAAGAGATTGGTGAGGAGTTTGGATTAACTCGTGAAAGAGTAAGACAAATTAAAGAAAAAGCTATTAGGCGATTACGACAAAGTTCAAAAAGTAAATTACTAAAAACTTATTTGGGATAAGTTTTATTTAATAGGAATTTAAAACAGCGAACTCAGGTAAATTTTACCTGAGTTCGCTGTTTTAAAGCAATTCTCAAAATATTTTTACATAGAATTATGGAACAATCATTTGAATAGAAGAGGGTAGGATGGTTACTTTGCAATTATTTGCTTTTGGAATAACGATTCCATCAGTTTCTACAACCATATCTTCATCGCTTTGAACTAAAACCTCTTTTGAACGGTAATTTTTAATAAAAGGTTGCTTTATCAATTTTCCGTCAAAAATATGTAAAAGAGCCTTTATGAGTTGGAAAAAAGTGGGATTTTCAATAACCATCATATCATAAAGTCCATCATACGGCAATGCCAATGGATTTTGTTTAATTCCACCGCCTGTAAAAGGTCCGTTGGCGATATTCATTGTGAAAAGTTTCATTGAGCTGCTTTTTCCATCAATCGTAAGTTGAATCGGGTGTGATTTGTAACGAAAAATTACAAGTAGCAAAGCAATGGTATAAAGCAATGAAAAACTTCCTAAATATTTTTTCAAATGATTGGTTTTATCTGCAACTTGTGCGTCAAGTCCAAACCCAATTGAATTTATAAAATGATGTGCTATTTGTTGACTATCAGCTTCGTATGTAAATTTC
>JBDHYS010000109.1:0-5936 GCA_039811505.1 Paludibacteraceae bacterium
GTTTACATATATTAGATAAAAAACATATAAAATACGCAATGGTGTTTTAACTTAATAATTTAGGTAGAAAAGAATGGTTGAATTTTGTTTAAGATTTCTTTAATTTGGACGATTTAACTGCAAACATTATCTTCTTTCTTATTGTAAGTTTTTTCTTTTTCGCCAAACTTGATAGGAGTTAAAAATATTTTGCCAGATTACGTAGGCTCCGGGTCCGATGGAGGCTATTGGATCTAAATATATTTGCGACATCCAAATGGCTAAAATCGTGTTTTTTTGTCCTAAACTTTGTCCTGCAGCAATTGTATTGTTGAATTTACTGCCGATTTTTTTCCCAAAATAAAATTGCAATCCACAAGCAAAAAGTGCTACAATTCCCAATAAAATTTCTATTTGATAATCTTTACTGCTTTGAAGTTGGATAAATTCGACCGTTCGAGCCACCACAATTATCAGAGCAAAAGTCCAAAAGTAGAAAGAAAGATTGGATTTTCGGGCTATTTTTTTTGAGAAATCCGTTGCTGTTTTCTTAATAAAAAAGGCAATCAGAAGAGGAACAAATAGCAATAAAGCTATTTGTTGGAAAATTTTAAGAAAAGATTCAAAAAAAGGCACTTCTTGATAAGTTCCCATAAAAGAAAAAAGGATCGGACTGATAATCATAAGTGTAACATTGGAAAGAAGACTGTAAATTGTCAAACTTTCTACATTTCCGTCAAGCATTTCTGTTATGACCGGTGCCGAAGTTGCCGTTGGGATTAGGATGCAAATCATCGCTCCTTGTGCCAAAATTTCGTTGTATCCACGCAGGGCAAAATAGGCTGCAATGCTTCCAAAAAGCTGAATCGAAAGTAATATAAAGTGCAATTTTGATAATCTGATTTTCTGAAAATCCATATTGGAATAGGTCAAAAAAAGCATTGTAAAAATCAGATAAGGGGTAAGAAATGCCAACTTGCCGAATATTGGATAAAATAATATACCAATTACCATTGCAATGGGCATCATATAGGGTTTTACTTTTTTTATCATCTTTTTATAAAATAGATTATAATTTAGGGATGTGAAAATTTTTAACTTCTCGTTGCAGTGAAGACGATTGATTGTCTGTAACTTTATCCATCCATTTCCAAAATTTTGGACTGTGATTCATCTCTTTTGTATGGCAAAGTTCGTGAAGAATGACGTAATCAATCAAATGCTGCGGCAAAAGCAATAAATAGAACGATAAATTAATGGCACTTTTAGAATTACAACTTCCCCATCGTGTTTTAGACGATTGTATTTTCACATCTTTGAATGAAAAATTGTGCCGATTGGCTAATTCTTGCACACGATTTGGAAGAATTCTTTTTGCCTCAATGCGTAGAAAATAATTGATGCTTTCCCAAATTGTTTTTTGATAACGCTGTTCTTTAATATCAATATCCTGAGGATATTCAATCTGCAAAATCCCCGATTTTAGTTCTGAATAAATGGTATTTCTGCTACTATTACTTTTTCTTAATTCTGTTGAAAACGTCAATGTTTGAATGGGCGAATTTTCCGTAACAAGAAATGTGGGTCTATTGACTATTTTTCCCTGTTTTTTTATAATTTTTTCCCGTACTGAATGTAAGAATTTCATCCCATCTTCAATAGAATATTGTAAAGGTAAATTTATTTCTATCTCTTGTGGCAAAATTTTGATGCTCATTCTTTTGGTACGCAAATTTCTAATAAAAGAAATTTTACCTAAATCTTTGTCGGTTTCGATGTGTAAAACGGTTTTCATAATTAGGTGCAAAAGTACAATATTTTCAATAAAACTATCCAATATAAATCTGAAACGATTAACTTTGCAAACGAAGTGGAAGTGCAACAAAGATAAATTAATTATGATAAATTGGACACAACGAACAGAATTATTGATTGGAACAAACGGTTTGGAGCAGTTAAAATCGGCTTCGGTGCTTGTTGTTGGTTTGGGTGGAGTTGGAGGAATGGCGACTGAAATGCTTTGCAGAGCCGGAATTGGACATTTTACGTTAATTGATCGTGATATTGTAACAGAAACGAATATCAACAGACAAATAATTGCACTCACATCAACAGTAGGAAAAAACAAAACCGATGTGTTGGCAATGCGACTTCGTGAAATCAATCCACAAGTGAAATTGAACATCATTTCGGAATGGTTGGACGAGAAAAATATGCAACAAATCTTGTTTTCCAACAAATTTGATTATGTGGTTGATGCTATTGATACATTATCGCCTAAAGTTTTTCTTATAAAGACGTGTATTGAAAATAATATTAAAATAATTTCATCAATGGGAGCAGGTTCAAAATTGGATCCGTTGCAGATAAAAATTGATGATATTTCCAAAACAAATTATTGTCCGTTAGCAAAAACTGTGCGAAAAAGATTGTCGAAAATGGGAATAAAAAAAGGTGTAAAAGTGGTCTATTCCACCGAATCATCTGACAAAGAAAGTGTGATTGAAACAGATGAAAAATATAAAAAATCTACCAACGGAACCATTTCATATCTTCCTGCATTGTTTGGAATAATGGTTGCTTCGGTGGTAATTCGGGAATTAATAGAAAAAGATAAATAGTTTTTTAAAAATAGAATAAACGATGATTCAAGCAAAAAACATTCAAAAAACATTTGGAGAATTGCACGTTCTAAAGGGTGTTGATTTAGAAGTGAAAAAAGGTGAAATTGTTTCGATTGTAGGTCCGAGCGGAGCGGGAAAAACAACTTTACTTCAAATTATCGGTACGCTTGACGAACCGGATTCCGGCGAAATAATTATCAACGGCGTGGATATTCGGAAAATAAAAGGAGATAAATTGGCAAATTTCAGAAACCAACACATCGGATTTATTTTTCAATTTCACCAATTGCTTCCTGAATTTTCAGCGTTGGAAAATGTGATGATTCCCGCTTTAATCGGCAAAGCTGATTTGAAAAAATCGACCGCAAGGGCAAAAGAATTATTGGATTTTTTGCAACTTTCCGACCGTTTGTCGCACAAACCGTCCGAGTTGTCGGGCGGAGAAAAACAGCGTGTGGCGGTAGCTCGTGCTTTGATAAATAATCCATCGTTGATTTTGGCTGACGAACCTTCCGGAAGTCTTGATTCACACACAAAAGACGAATTACACAAATTGCTGTTTCAGTTGCGAGATGTATTTAATTTAACCGAAATAATCGTTACGCACGATAAAGAATTAGCACAATTGTGCGATCGAAAAATCGAAATGAAAGATGGCATAATCGTTAATTCGTAGAAAAATAAAAACCTGATAGATCGGAATCCATCAGGTTTTTATTTTCTGTAAGTACCCAGAGCCGGGATCGAACCGGCATGGAAGTGAATCCACTGGTGTTTGAGACCAGCGCGTCTACCAATTCCGCCATCTGGGCATTATAGACAAACAGACGTGCAAAAGTAGTGTAAAAGTTTGAATTGCCAAAGTTTTTTTAATGTTTATCGAGAAAAACCTCAAACAATTTGTGAGTTTTTAAATTCCATTTAGAAAATCGACTGTTTTTAGCCTTTTTTTTCCGGGGATTTGAATTTCTAACAGATGAAGAAATCCATCTTGTAATGCAATTTTCATCTCTTTTTTTCCTTCTATTCGTAAACTTCCGATGGTTTCGTTGTGCGAAATTTTTTCAGGAAAAGATTCAAATACTTTCATTTGAATTTCGGAATCCAAATGTGGCAACGTAGCATTTATCCAAGCTGCAGGATAAGGCGAAAGACCGCGAACGAGATTATGAGCGGCTTCTACAGTTAGATTTTTAGTTATTTCACAAGTTTCTTTGAAAATTTTTGGTGCTTGATGAAGATTTTTTTCTTTGTGGATAAGGTTTTCTTGTGGAATCGTTTTTATTTCATCTTCTAAAATATTATCCACCGTTTTGGTTACTAATTCAGCTCCAATGTGCATTAATTTATCGTGAACCGTGCCGACATTATCCGAATCCTCTATTGCGATTTTGCGTTGTGCAATGATGTTTCCTGTGTCAATTTCGTGAGAAAGGAAGAAAGTGGTAACGCCGGTCTCTTTTTCACCGTTGATAATTGCCCAATTTATCGGTGCTGCACCTCGATATTGCGGTAAAAGCGAACCGTGCAAATTGAACGTACCATATTTTGGCATATTCCAAACAATTTCCGGCAACATCCGAAAAGCCACTACAATTTGCAAATCAGCTTTCCATTCTTGAAGATTGGAAATAAACTCGGAATCTTTTAATTTTTCAGGTTGTAAAAGTGGTAAATTTTGTGAAAGTGCGTATTCTTTTACCGGAGAAAATTGGATTTTATATCCTCTTCCAACGGGTTTATCAGCCACAGTTACAACTCCTACGATATGATATCCTCCTTCTACCAATGCTTTCAAACTTTCAACGGCAAATTGAGGCGTTCCCATAAATACAATCCGTAAATCCTCTTTTTTCATCTTTTTGTCTTATTTATTTGGGTTCCATCGTAATAATTGGGATTATCATCTCTTCCATTGAAATTCCACCGTGCTGAAAGGTGTTTTTATAATATCCAACATAATAATTGTAATTATTTGGATAAGCGAAAAAGTCATCGTTTCCTGCAAAAACATAGGCTGAACTGATGTTTGGACTCGGAAGACCAACTTTTGAGGGTTGTAAAACCTCGAAAACCTCTTTTTTATTGTAGCTGAGATTTTTCCCAACTTTATACCGAAGATTGGTATTGACGTTTTTATCCCCAATTACTTTTATGGCATTTTTTACCTGAATAGTGCCGTGATCGGTGGTTAAAACTACTTTGTAGCCACGCGAAGCAATGGTTTTGAATAAATCATACGTTGCAGAATGGCGAAACCAAGAGTGAGTTAAAGAGCGGTACGCTTTTTCATCGTTTGCCAATTCACGCATCATTTTACTTTCTGTTCGAGCGTGAGAAAGCATATCGATAAAATTCAAAACAACCACATTCAGGTCGTTATTTGTCATTTGTGGAATTTGTTCAATTATTTTCTGGCAAAAATTGGATTCAAAAACCTTGTGAAAAGAGAAATTTATTTTTTTCCTGTAGCGATCAAATTGTGTTTTCAGTAATTCTTCTTCGTGGATGTTTTTCCCCTCTTCGTCTTCTTCTTCCACCCAAAGATTGGGATACATTTGTTGTATTTGAAGCGGCATCAATCCCGAAAAAATGGCATTTCTTGCATATTGAGTAGCAGTTGGTAAAATACTACAATAAATATCTTCTTCTGTAAAAACAAACAAATCGCTCATCATTTCTCTAATTTCCAACCACTGATCGTATCTGAAATTATCAATCACTACTAAAAATACTTTTTCGCCATTATCCAACAAAGGAAAAACCTTGTGTTTCATTAATTCATGGCTTAAAATTGGGCGGTTGGTCGAATTGGTCATCCAATCAAAATAATTTTTCTTAATAAATTTATTGAAAGTGCTGTTTGCTTCTTCTTTTTGAGAGCGAAGCATCTCGTCCATACTGCTTTCGGTGTTGGCAAGTTCCAATTCCCAAAAAACCAATTTTTTATACACATTTATCCAATCTTCCCACGTCAAAGAATCGTTAATTTGCATGCCGATGTTTCGAAATTCTTGCTGATAAGTTGATGTAGTGTGTACTGAAACAATCTCTTTCTTATGAATATTTTTTTTCAACGACATAAGAATTTGATTTGGATTGACGGGTTTAATGAGGTAGTCGGCTATTTTATTTCCAATTGCCATATTCATTATATCTTCCTCTTCACTTTTCGTAATCATCACCATCGGAACGTTTGGATCGAGCGTTTTTATTTCGGAAAGAGTTTCCAAACCGCTTAAACCGGGCATATTTTCATCTAAAAATATAATATCAAAACTCTCTCTTGTGCATAAATCAACGGCATCTTTTCCGTTTGTTGCTGTGGTTACA
>JBDHYS010000110.1:0-5935 GCA_039811505.1 Paludibacteraceae bacterium
TGTTTTTTTTCATCCCGGCTGAAGATACGGATTTCTTTGATGTCTGTATCTAAAAAACGGTTTAATACAGCATTTCCAAAAGAACCTGTGCCTCCGGTGATAAGGAGGATTTTTTCATTGAAATTATTCATATGTTAAGTTACTTTTTTGCAAAGTGATAAATATTCTTTAGTTCTTTCTTCAGGGGTTTTGAATTTTTTTAATTGTTCTAATCCATTTATAATCAGAGTGTTTCTTAATTCATTGTCTTCGATGATTGAAATTATACTGTTTACAATTGAATTCTCATCAGCCGGATTAAAATATACAGCTGAAGATTCACAAATATCATGTGCAAATGGTAAATCCGAAGTCAAAATAGGTTTTTGCATTATCATCGCTTCCGGATAATTTGCAGAAAAGCATTCCAGTAATGATGGTAAGAAAACTGCATCACATTCAAAATACAATTGTGGACAATCTTCAATTTTAACCGGACCTATGTTTATTATAAATTTTTTTGCCTCGTTTGAAAAAATGCCAGAGTATGTTTCTTCCTCAAGTGTTAAAACGAACCTTACATAATCAATTTTAATTGAATTCAATACAGGCACGACTTTGTTTATTATTTCAAAATTTTTGTGTGAATAGTATGTTGACAGTGTTAATAATCTGAATTCCTTTTTTTCTTTATTTGTTAATAATCTTGATGAAGATGGTACAAAGTTCTTAAATACTGCATTGTGTGTATTGCTTACAGTAAATATATTTTCTTTAGGCTTATTTAAAAAACCAGAAAGTCTGTTACGAACGTCATCGGTTTCAACTAAATAGTAATTTGAATCTTTTTTGAAATAATATCTTTTTATCAACTTTAAAAATTTCCACTTTAGATTTTCTTTGAAAGTTATGTTTTTGAAAAAAATAGATTCTGGATATAAAAAATGTGCAATAGCAAAACCCATAATGTGTGTAGCTTTTGGTGTCCAGTATGAAGGCCCAAAAACAGAGATTACGCAATTTGGTTTAATATCATTTTCAATTTTTTTTAGTTGTTTTAATACCTTTATTCTTTTAATAGATGGTCTTGAAACTATAGAAATATTATAAAAAATAAAATTTGAAGGAAAAGAGTTGATGTCAATCTGATTCGCAATGCTGTTTCCAATAAGGACATAATAGAAGTTATTGTTAAAATTTTTTGCACATTCATTTATGAAAGATAATGCGACTTGAATACCTCCTCCTTTTGTTAAGTTTGATGCATTAATTATTATCTTCATTTTATAGTTTTGACAGTAAAAAAGTAACAATATTGGATGATTAGATTCCTAACTCTAGAGAAAAAGTTCTTTTTATTAATATTCCTTATAGAACAATAAAGTCCAATTTGATAAAAGATGTTTTTTTCAATTAAATCTTTCAAATCTAAATATTCACTTTCACTAAGAAGCCAATTTAATTTCTTTTTATATTTAATAAGAGCTATGTGTGAATTTAGAAATTGCTCTTTTCGTTTCAAATTTGATATTTTCTTTTCATGTAATCTGTAATTTAGTTCTTTTGAATTCAGGTTTTTTAAAAGACCGTAATTGGACAATCTTAACCACAAATCTAAATCTTCAGCAGCAAAAATAAATTTATCATATCCACCACTTTCCAGGAATTTTCCTCTGTTTATTAATGCTGTAGGATGAATTATTGCAGTTTTTCCCATTGTGGTTTTATACAAAATCCTGTTATTTTCAAGCTCTAATGAAGTTGAGCCTATAACTTTTCCTCTTGAATTGATTAAAAATGCTTGAGTACCAATAGCACTAATATTTTTGCCAAGATGTTTTATTTGTTCATTTAGGCGATTTGGTAATGCAATGTCATCGCCATCCATCCTCGCGACCCAATTGTATTTACAGAGTGAGAATCCAAAGTTCAAAGAATCAATCAACCCAGTGTTACTTTTTTCTATTAACCTGATTCTTGGATCCAGAAATTCTTTTAATATTTTATTTGTGCCATCTGTAGAACCATCGTCAATGATTACAAATTCAAAATGAGGATAAGTCTGATCCAATATACTTTGTACAGCCTCTCTAATGTAAAGTTCATCATTGTATGTGCACAGAAGAACTGAAATCCATACAGTATTTTCATTCACATCTGCATTCATATTTTAATCCAATCTACTGGAATTAAATTAATTTCATTTATTTCCTCATTGAACCATTTATGAGGACAAACAACGACCTTGTTATCATTATTGTTCAAGTATGCACCCCACCAACTGAAAGTACTGTTAGCTATGATATTGTGCTTACATTGAGTCATCAAGTACATGTCAATATAAGAATTATCTCCATGGTTCCAGTCGATATAATGTGATTTATTTACTTCTAAATTTTCTTTTACCCAATTAATATCATCTGAGAAAAAGAAGAATTCGGGATCTTTTACTTTTTGTGAGATCAAATTAATCGCTTTATTGTAGTATTCTGAAGTACAAATATTCCCATAAACTGAAATGTTATTTAAATAGTCACCTCTACGAATATGTACACTTATTGAATTGGTTGATTTTATAATGTCCAGAATCTCTAAATTTTTTTTATCACTTGGTTTTTTGAAAATAAGTTTTTTGTGAATGTCTTTTGAGAAATATTTAAGGTTTTGCCAATAACCATCATAAATGATACTATCTAATCTGAACTCATCTTTTTTGTCAATCTTATTTAATCCCAGAATCTTTCTAATTATTTTATATTTAATAACGACAAGATTGCTAATAAAATTACTTTTTGGTAATTCGAGATTGGAAAAGCACTTGTTTAATAATAAACCTCCATGATTTAACGCTTTTTTGTCATAAAATCCAAAAATATTGTTGAATTTAAGTGATTTGAGATATTCAAAAATAACAAATTGAAATATCTGATTCCCTAATCCTCCTTTAAATATAACTATTTTCATCAGTTTATAATTCATTTTTTAACACTAAGGTCAGATAGCTTGTCCCGATTTATCGGGAGAACACACCATACAATCATTCCCTTGTGTGTCAAGAGTATTCTGGCATGGCTGTTTCATGTGTTTATTTTTAATTTTTCACATTAAGGTTCCCGATAGCTATAGGGACATTCCCCTGTGTCATCCGTTAATTGACTAATTGGAATGAATGTTTCATAACGTTTAATAAATTTGAAGTACCCTAAAAATAAAAGTGTCGCAAAGATAATAAACGCTTCTATCAGCTTTTGTATTATGTTGTCTCCAGTAGTCGGTAACATTACTAGCTGAGGAAAGCCAATAAGTAAAAAACCAAAAGATTTTATTAAAAAGGAATTGCTTAAAAAACACCTGTTAATTAAGATAAATAATATGACATTAAGAAAAATTGATATAAGTATAGTCATCGTTCCATCCTGCCATGCTGAAACTGCGTAGGGAGATGTGCCTGTGTTAAAAGTATCGGATTTGCTACCAAGCAAAACAGGGATCCTTCGCGATGGTATACCCGTAATGCTTGAATTAAAGCTGGTTGCAGTAGGTTTATCCTCCCAAACAAATCTCGGAATAAACTTGAGAAAGCTTCCAATATAAGGATTATATCCTGCAAAACCCTCGCCGTCGTATTTAAGTAGAATTACACTGTAGGCAGTACTGTTAAGCTTGACATTCAATTCTTCTAATACTAAATTGCTCATTGTGTCTGCAGATTGAAATGCCACTAAATCAGCTCCGGATCGTTTGGAGCTAATGAATGGTAACAGAAAAAGAGCAGTTATCAGTATTAAGGCAAAGCCTAGGCTTGAAAAAGTTTTCTTTATTTTGCTTTTTTGTTTTACAATCATGAAAAATCCAAAGAACACAAAAGAAAGCAAATAAATGCGAGAACCTGTAAGAACTAAAGCTAGAGCATATCCTAACGCAAAAAGTATATAGATTTTTTTGTTGTCATCAGATTCCGAAAAAATAATATTTACCCATAAATATGCGACTAGATATGATGAAAAAAAAGAAAGAATCTGAAATAATCCGCCTTCTTGATTCAAAATATCATTATTCGCTACATAATCCATCTGATTGATTAGCAGATAAATTATGTAAAATATTAAAAATGTATATAAGAAAAAATTAAAAACTTTTTGTTTTCGATAATTTAAATTTTCTGTTAAAATAAATCTGCTTATTCTTATTTTTTTTCTAAAGGAAAGGAGATTAAAAATAAATAATATTGCAATTAAGAATGATAATTCCTTAATCATTAAAGAATAATAATCATCTTCACTTATCTCCAGAAAATCTAGAACACCATGAATCCCCAAATATGTAAGAATATTTGGTGTTACATACCACATAAAAAAAGCTACAAAAAGAAAGAATAGAAAATATTTGCTTACAGCTTTGTTTCTAGTGAGTAATACAAAACACACTAGAATTAAAGTTAATAATATTACAGTCCAAAGTTGAAGCATTTTGTCTAGGAATATCTTGTTATATGTTTATGAAAATATCTGCTAGTAGTCAAAGTGATTATGCCTGAAAGCAAATTTGCAATAATATGAAGATAAATTGCACCATTGAAGCCAAATTCTCTGACCATATATTGTCCGGTGATTATAGTGAAAAGACCGGGTACCACATTTGAAAGAAGTAAAAGCTTAGGTTTTTTGTAATAATAAATCTCGTAAATTGAGATTTGTCCAATGCAGTAAATTGCAGACCCAAAAATTAAATAAGGCAATGCCCATGAAACATCAGTGTATTTTTTATCAAGAAACAAAATTATTAAGAAATCTTTAAATACTAATGCAATTACAAATATAATTACCCATAATAGAACGTGCCACTTTTGAGTTTTATTTGAAATAGAATGTATATATCCTTTTGTTTCATTCTCTTTTTCATAAGCTATAGGAACGATAAATCCGGCAATAATAGCAATTAATGTAAATGCAGGAAGAGAAGCTAAAGAGGATAAAATGCTATAATTTGCAACATCTGTTATGTTTAACTCAAAGTTAATGAACCATCTTGTAATCATGTTTTGGGCCCAAATAAAAATGCCCCAAAAGATTAAAGGGAATGAGAATCGTAAAATATCATTAAATACTTTGGTAAAAGCAGAAAACTCTAACAATTTTGGTCTTATTAAATGACGTTCGTTTATTAAAATAATCAGAATCGTGACAAAACTTCCTAATATTGAGCTGAATAGAATGTGTTTTACTGAAAGAATCTGACTGAATATAAAAATTACAATAATCGAAAGCTGGATCAGCATATCAATACTTCTTACGATTAAGATTAGCACCCTTTTCCTTTCAATATTCAGGATTGTGATAAGAAGACCTTTGTATATCTTGCTAATAATAAAAAATATAAGCAATGGCAGTATGCTTTTCCACTGTATGCTTAAAAATGGAGCAACAAAAAATAAAGCTATCAGATAAAGAATAAAGAAAATAAAATGTATTGATATCAAAGAAATGTAGTTTTTCTCGTAAACATTTTTATTCTTGTATTCTATTACATATCTCTCAATAGCAGAATGTAATGAATTGAACGGAAAAATTGAAATAAATGCCAGAAGTGATAGGATCAAAGAGTAAAATCCATATTCACCTTTTGTAAGATATACAGAGATTAGCTTAGTTACCAGTAATGTCGTCAAAATATCAACAATCTGATTACTAGCTACTAAAGTAAGTTCAGTTTTTGATTTACTAAACAAATTGAGTCTTGATAGCATAAATGGATTGTTAAATTACAAAAACAGTAAACTTGGAAGTTGATGAAAAATACTCAACTTCTGTGGTTCTGTTCAAAACTTCTTCTCAGAAATTAATTTTTCTTTTCAAATAAATACAAAAATACCACAAATTCCCGAACTAATACAAACTCACTCATATTATTTCAACAAGATCAGCGCATTCCACAACACAAACAAAGCCCGCGTGCA
>JBDHYS010000111.1:0-5929 GCA_039811505.1 Paludibacteraceae bacterium
TCCTTCTGCAAATTTAAAATGTCCAAGATAAATCCAAGTTCCGCCGCCCATTTTTTGATTTATCTTAAATTCACTTTTTCCTCCAAGATGATATACTGTGTAGAATGCTCCACTTGTGCTTTTTGATGAAGATTTATAGGAAATATAGACGGCATAATTTCCTGCCGTAGGAATATTTGGTATCCATTCAGCAGTCGATGTTTCTCCTTTTGTGATGCTTTCTATTTTTCTATAACATCCTTCTTTGAATGGATTTTCAAAATCTTTGTATGTTGCTCGTAAATGTGCAAATCCTTCCAATTCGCCGTTTTCCCATTTTTTATTGCCGTTTTTTTCTTTGTATTCAGATGTTTTTTCAATTCCGTTGTCGTTATCTACAATTATTTCGTGTTTTTGGGTATCGCGTTCGCGAGGCAACAATGTGATTGCTCCTGCATTTTCGAGCATTGGCACCAAATAAGGCAGCACATAACTTTGAGTGTAAAGATCTTCAACTGTCTGAAATATGCGTGCTCGTTGCCATTCCCATCTGTCTAAAGTTTGCTCAAAATAATATCCGTGGCTTTGCCACATCGCAATATGTCGGTTTTGTAAAGCTTTTGAAGGTTTATTTAAAGAAGTTAATTTGGTTATTAACGGTGTTTTTACGTTGATTGCAAAAGTCTTTTCTCCTCGTCTTTTCTTTGTTGAAAATTCGGGTAAAATCAAATCTTCTATTCGATGTCCGTCTGTAACGATAACGAATGTTTTATTTGGAAAATCGGTTGATAATAGCTGATTGATTTCAGAATAAATTATTTTCACATTGTTTTCTCTAAATGGAAAATCTGCAAAATTTTTACTCAAATAAATAGTAATTCCTTTTTTAGAATGCTCACGAATGCTATCAACACTTATTTTTCCAACAGAGATTGCCTGATTTACCCTCTCATTAAGCATTTTCTCGATTTCGAGTTTTTTAGAATCGAAGGAAGTTTGCGAAAAGAGTGAAAGCGGTAAGAAAAATATCGTTACCGCCAAAATAAATAGTTGTATGTTGAAACTTTTCACTTGTTTCATTTCGATTCTTTCCTTTGTTTTCCTTTACCTATTGAAAGAAGATACATTCCGATTATCGTAATGGCTGCATTCATCACGATTAATTCATAACTAAATTCATATCCCCAAAAACTCAATGCTAATTTTTGAAATATAAATGATAAAACAGGTGCTGCCAATGCAATAATGGGCACAAAACCATCACGCACTGCACGCTTGCTGATAATGCCGAAAGCAAACAAACCTAAAATTGGACCATACGTATAACTTGCCAAAATATACGCTGCATCAACTACACTTGTGTTGTTAAATATATTAAATACAAAAATCACTACACCCATTACAACAGCCATAAAAAGATGGATTTTTTTACGTGATTTTTTAATTTCCTCTTCTGATTTTCCTTGAATCCCAATCACATCTACTGTGAAAGAAGTGGTGAGAGCTGTGAGTGCAGAACCTGCTGCAGCATAAGCTGACGAAATAAGTCCAACGATAAATATAATACCTACTGTCATCGGCATAAAACCCTGTGTTGCAATCATTGGGAAGAGTTCATCACTTTTTTCGGGGCGAGGAATTCCGTTTCTATCCACAAATGTGTATAATAAAACGCCTAACATTAAAAACATAAGATTTATCACCACTTGCACCAATCCGCTTGTGATAATGTTTTTTTGTGAATCTGATGGATTTTTGCAACTTAAATTTCGTTGCATAAAGTCTTGATCCAACCCTGTAATGGCAATAACTGTAAAAATTCCTGCTAAAAACTGTTTCCAAAAGTAGGTTTTCTCTCTTGGATTGTCAAAGAAAAATGTTTTGGACAATTCACTTTCACGAATTGTGTGAATCATTCCTGAAAAATTCAATCCTAAACTTTTGGTGATAAAGTAGATTGTTAAGATTACCGATGCCAACAGCATCACAGTTTTCAACGAATCTGTCCATATCAACGTTTTCACTCCACCTCGAACGGTGTAGAGCCAAACAAGTGCCACCGTAATAAATACATTGAGCACAAAAGGCAGATTTAACGGCTCGAAAACTAGCATTTGAAGGAAAAGAGAAACCAAAAACAGTCGAACTGAAGCACCAAGCATTTTGGAAATAAAGAAAAACCAAGCTCCTGTTTTATAGGATTTTATTCCGAATCTTTTATCTAAATATTCATAAATCGAGAAAAGATTAATTTTGTAAAATAACGGAATTAGAACAAAAGATATAATTAATTGCCCCACAAAAAACCCCAACACCATTTGCATATACGAGAAACTTTTTGGGTCAATCATTCCCGGAACGGACATAAAAGTTACTCCCGAAATGCTTGAGCCAATCATTGCAAAAGCCACCACATACCAACTCGATTTTCGATTGCCAATAAAAAAACCGGCATTATCAGCTTTTCGTCCCGCTATGTGAGAAACAAAAAAGAGTAGTACAAAATATGCAACAATGGTAACGATTACCGCTAATGGACTCATAATTTTTCAGTTAAATTTATCTCTATCATTCGGTATAGAGCAGGTATTTCTTTTGTTGTATTTTAAATTTTTCCACATCATCTTTCCACATTGCTTTTATTTCATCTGCAGATTTTCCTTCTTTTATCATTTTTCGGACGTAATCGACACCAACTAATTTCTCAAAAAATGGCCTGAAAAAATGATCTCCTAAATTTAAATTTTGATATGCATCGATAAGATAAGTCAAATCAACACCTTTTTCCCAAATTTCTTCATCACTCATATTGCTCAAATCGACTCCAAAACATTTTTTATCCAATTGAGGAGGAAATTTTGCCCCTTCAATGCTGCGAGGCGTAAAGGAAAAACTGTAATTCAGCATATTGGGATGTCCGTAAATTTGAAACGGTTTATTTGTGCCTCGTCCTAAACTTACGGGTGTCGCTTCAAAAAAACAAGTGGAAGAATAGAGATAAATCGATTTCATATTGGGCAAATTGGGCGAAGGTGAAACGGGTAATTCATAGCGTGTTTGATGTGTATAATTTTGACACGGAATAACCGTTACATCACATTGTAAACTGTCTGAAAGCCAGCATTCTCCATTTGCCATTAAAGCTAATTCGCCTAACGTCATTCCGTGTACAATGGGAATTGGCAACCAACCAACACCCGATTTATGTTTCATATCGAGAATAGGTCCATCCACATAAAATCCATTTGGGTTGGGGCGGTCTAAAATAATCATTTTCTTCCCGTTTTCAGCACAAGATTCCATTAGACGAACCATCGAAATATAATAAGTGTAATATCGCAATCCTACATCTTGAATATCTACTATTAGAATATCAAATTGGTTTACGCTCTCTTGGCTCGGTTTTCCTGCTTTGCCATCATAAAGTGATAAAATCGGTACACCTGTTTTTGTGTCGATAGAATTGCTAACATGCTCACCGGCGTCAGCATTTCCTCTAAATCCGTGTTCAGGCGAAAATATTGCCGTAACGTTTACTTTGTTTTTTAAGAGCAAATCAAGAGTGTGTTCATTCCCAACCATTCCGGTGTGGTTGGAGAAAAGTGCAATTTTTTTGTTTTTAAGCAATGGAAGATAAAGTTTTGTTTGCTCAGCACCCACTTTAACGGACTGGGCTGTTGTATTCATTGCTGTGAAAAATAGAATGAATGATATTGTGATGAATAAATTCTTTGCCATGGTATTGTTGTAAATTTGGATTTTATCCTATATCGTTCAGTTATTTTTGATTTTAGATTTAGTTAGCAAAAATACATTTATTCTGCTTGATAAAAAAAATAAAAGCAGTAATTAACTTACTGCTTTTGACTAATTTAACATGTGTAGTTCGTAGATTGTCGTTATGTGTTATTTTGAGATAAAAACAAGTTTAATTTTGATTTTTTGTTTGCAAAAACATGCCTATTTGTTCAAAATGATATTTTGCTGTTTTTAAAAAGAGCAATTTCTCATCAGGAAACGGTTCAATTGTACGGCTCAACCCAATCACCATGCTGTTTGATCAATTCTATCAATCTATCAACAGCTTCTTCTTCGGGAACACCCTTTTCAATGCAGTCGTATTTTTTATACAAACTTACTCTTCCGGTGCTTCCGCCAACATAACCATAATCGGCATCAGCCATTTCGCCCGGTCCATTCACGATGCAACCCATAATTCCAATTTTCAAACCGGTTAAATGTCCTGTTTTTTCTTTTATTCGTGCGATGACTGTTTGAAGATTAAACAAAGTTCTTCCACAGCCGGGGCAAGAAATATATTCCGTTTTACTCGTTCTGACGCGTGCAGCTTGTAAAATTCCAAATGAAATTGAAACAATATCTTCACTGCTGATGGTTCCTTTGTTTTCTAATAAAATCCCATCAGCCAAACCTTCGATAAATAAAATCCCCAAGTCGGCAGCTGCTTTTATTTGGAGAGTTTCCAAGTTATTTTCTGCGTATTTTCCAACGGCAATAACCGGATTTTTAACATTTTCGGCAAGTAAAGTGTGAACAAATGCTCGAAATTCTCCAACAGGATTTTCAGATTTGGTTTCAACAAGAAGAATTAAATTTGGATTTTCTTTTAAAAAAGTAATTTGTTCGGCATTTAAATAGTCTAAATGTATGCGTAAAAATTCCGCCTTGTTTTTCTCGTCTGTTTTGTAGTTTTGAGTGTCAAAAATTGGAAAAGAATTTCCTTTTTCATCAAAAATAACATTGTCTTCGATAATATAATCTGCTTTCAATGTTGGATGATTGTTTTTTGGAGCAATTACAACCGGAGCATTGTAGTTTCCAACGAGATTCACTTCATTTGTGGCACGTCTGACAAATGGCTTGATGTGAATTGGTTTGGTGGTTTTTGGTCCGATTTTATGCGTTAGATTTGCACGATTGACGATGTAATCACGAAGTAAAGTTGCAACAGGAATTTCTGCTTCAGGTTCTTCACTTAGTGAAACCCGAATAGTATTGCCGATGCCATCAGCCAAAATAGCCCCAATCCCGACAGCCGATTTTATGCGTCCATCTTCACCATCGCCGGCTTCTGTTACGCCCAAATGGATGGGAAAATGAAACTCCTCATTCTCCATTTTCTCCACAAGCAATCGAACGGATTGAATCATTTGAACGGTGTTTGAGGCTTTCATCGAGATGACTACATTTTCAAAGTTCTCATTTCGGCATATTCTCAAAAATTCCATACACGATTCCACCATTCCTTCTGCTGTATTTCCCCAACGAATCAACATTCGCTCACTCAACGAACCGTGATTTACTCCAATTCGTATTGCAGTATTATTCTCCTTGCAAATGGTTAAAAATTCCGTAAAACGTGTTTCAATTTTTTCAAATTCTTGCTGATATTCTTCGTCTGTGTAATTATCTTTTGATGCTCTTTTTACGCCAGCTACATAATTTCCGGGATTTATTCGCACTTTTTCAATAAATTGTGCAACGTGATCGGCAACATTGGCGGTGAAATGAATATCGGCAACCAATGGGGTTTCGTATCCTTTTTCTCCAATTTCATTTTTTATGATTCGAAGACTTTCTGCTTCTTTTGTTCCTTGAGTTGTAAAACGAACTAAATCAGCACCGGCATTAATAATACGAATACACTGATTGACAGAATTTTTAATGTCGTTTGTGTCGGTATTTGCCATCGATTGAATTCGGATAGGATTTTTTCCACCTAATTTCAAATTTCCTATTGCAATCTCATCAGTAGGACGAATAGTGTAGTTATAAGGATCGGATTTCCACATAAATTCCATTTTTGTAAGATATAAATATAATCGACAAAATTAATTATAATTTATTGTATGCTAAAAAATATCTTTTTTTATACTGTGTAATTAAACCAATTATAGATAAAAAGGTTTAAGAAAAATGATTTTTTAAC
>JBDHYS010000112.1:0-5902 GCA_039811505.1 Paludibacteraceae bacterium
CACAGGAATTACATTTATAATTATCGCCATAATAAGGTATGTTGTTTATAAATTAGTAATTAGATACGGAAGATTGAATCCAAAAATTGAGCACAGGATTCGACATATCAATCGAATTTGCTCCAACATAATCAACATTTTAGGTATTATTGCAATAATTGGAATTTGGGGCGTAAACACAAAAAATTTATTTTTAGCCCTTTCATCACTTTTTGCCATCATCGGCGTAGCATTATTTGCTCAATGGTCTTTGTTGAGCAACATTACTGCGGGTTTAATTATTTTCTTTTCTTCTCCTTTTAGGATTGGAGATCGAATCCGTGTGGAAGATAAAGATTTTCCTGTCGATGGAATTGTGGAAGATATTCTCTCTTTCAACACACATATTCGGAGTGATGATGGAAGGCTGCACATTTATCCAAATTCCGTATTTTTACAAAAATCTATTTCCCGCTTAACAAACGATTAATAAAAAAGAAATCAAAAAATGAGATATTACACAGGTGTAAAAGATTTAGGGAATTTACAAAACGCTGTTGAAGAAGCATTTGAAATCAAAAATAACAAATTTTCTTACAAGCATTTAGGAGAAAATAAAACGCTTTTGATGGTGTTCTTTAATTCAAGTTTACGCACGCGACTTAGCACTCAAAAAGCAGCAATGAATCTTGGAATGAACACAATGGTGCTTGATATTAATCAAGGTGCATGGAAATTGGAAACAGAACGTGGTGCCATTATGGATGGAGATAAACCTGAGCATATTTTAGAAGCAATCCCCGTTATGGGAACTTATTGTGATTTGATTGGAGTGCGTGCTTTTGCTCAATTTGAAAACAAAGAATTTGATTACAAAGAAACTATTCTCAATCAATTTATTCAATACAGTGGCAAACCTGTTTTCAGTATGGAAGGAGCAACTTCACATCCACTTCAAGCATTTGCAGACTTAATTACGATTGAAGAGCATAAGAAAAAAGAACGACCCAAAGTGGTTTTAACTTGGGCTCCACATCCTAAAGCTTTGCCACAAGCCGTTCCTAATTCTTTTGCAGATTTTATGAATGAAGCCGATGTTGAATTTGTCATCACACATCCGAAAGGTTATGAATTAGATGAAAAATATGTTCGGGGTGCAAAAATTGAGTACGATCAAATGAGGGCATTTGAAAATGCAGATTTTATTTATGCTAAAAATTGGGCTGCTTATCAAGATCCAAATTACGGCAAAATACTTTCGACAGATAGAAATTGGACTGTCTCCAACAAACAAATGGACGTTACAAACAATGCTTTTTTTATGCACTGTCTTCCCGTAAGACGCAATATGATTGTAACCGATGATGTAATTGAAAGTCCACAATCCATTGTGATTCAAGAAGCTGCTAATCGTGAAATTTCAGCACAAGTTGTTATAAAAAGAATGTTAGAGTCTCTTTAATTTTAAAAAACAAGAAAATGTCAAACGCAGAAAACAAAAATTCCGTTCAATTAATTTCGGATTCCATTCGCAATGTTCCAGATTTTCCAATACAGGGCATTCAATTTAAAGATATTACCACCGCTCTTAAAAACCCGAAAATCTTACGTCTGATTGTAGATGAATTGTATGAATATTATAAAGACAAAGGGATTACAAAAGTTGTTGGTGTGGAAAGCAGAGGATTTGTAATTGGAAGTATTCTTGCTTATAAACTTAATGCCGGCTTTGTATTATTGAGAAAACCGGGGAAACTTCCATCAGAAACATACAGTGTAAAATACGAATTGGAATATGGAGCCGATGCATTAGAAATTCACAAAGATGCGATTGAAAATGACGATGTTATTTTACTTCACGATGATTTATTGGCAACAGGCGGAAGTGCCAATGCTTCGCTGCAACTGCTCCGAATGTTTGGAAACAACCCGATTTATGTCAGTTTTTTAATCGAATTAGTGGAGTTAAATGGCATTTCCCGTCTTATCGATGCAAAAGATATTCATTCGTTAGTGCAATATTAAAAAAAAATGGAAAAGCTAACATTAATAAAAGTTGGAGGAAAAATTGTAGAAACTCCCGATTTATTACAACAATTTCTTGCCGATTTTTCAAACATTGAAGGCGATAAAGTTCTTGTGCACGGTGGAGGACGTTCAGCAACGGCAGTAGCTGAAAAATTGGGAGTCGAAACAAAAATGGTGAACGGAAGAAGAATTACCAACAAAGAGATGTTAGATGTGGTAACAATGGTGTATGGAGGATTAATCAATAAAAATATCGTTGCTGGATTACAAGCTCTCCAAATAAATGCAATTGGACTTACCGGCGCCGATATGAACTATATGATTTCCGAAAAACGCCCTGTGAAAGAGATAGATTACGGATTTGTGGGTGATGTTACAAAAGTGAACAGTCATCTTTTAGCAGATTTAATCAAAAAAGGGATTACACCTGTTTTAGCTCCTCTCACGCACGATGGAAACGGAAATCTTCTCAATACAAATGCCGATACTATTGCAGGTGAAGCCGCCAAAGCATTGGCAAATCATTTTGATGTTACATTAACTTTTTGCTTTGAAAAAAAAGGGGTTCTTTCTGACGAAAACGATGAAGAAAGCGTCATTCAGAAAATCACTCCCACAAGTTTTGAACAATTGGTGAATGACAAAATCATTGTTGGAGGGATGATCCCAAAATTAGAGAATGCTTTTACAGCATTGAAAGCCGGTGTGAAAAGAGTGATTATCACACGAACCGATCAAATACATCAACAAAGCGGTACAATTATCGAATTGGATTGATTTTCGCTATTTTTTTAACCGATAAAACTCTTTTTTAATCCTTTGATTACCGAATTCGTAAAACCATTTGCTTCCATTTCGTTTAATCCTTTGATTGTGATTCCGCCCGGAGTTGTAACTCTATCTATCTCTTGTTCAGGATGTAAATCATTTGTTTCGAGCAGTCTTATGGCTCCTTTCAATGTTTGTAAAACCACCTTTTTAGCTTCATCAGGATAAATCCCCATTTCTACGCCACCTTCCATTGCAGCTCGTATGTAACGAAACGCATAAGCAATTCCACAAGAAGAGAGCGACATATAAGCATTTAAAAGTATTTCGTTCTCAACAAAAGCGACCGTTCCAAGTTGCTTGAAAAGAGACGTTACAGCAGAAATTTGTTCTTTATTTGCATTGATGGCACAAACCGTAGAAACACTTTCAAGCACTTCAATTGCAGTGTTGGGAGTAATTCTAAAAATGGCGGCTTCGGGATTAAATAATATTCTCAATGTTTGAAAATCAACGCCCGCAGCAATCGAAACAATGATTTGTTTTTTATAATCCAATTTCTTTTCAATTTCTTTTGCTACTTTTTCAACCAACCAAGGTTTTACAGCCAAAATAATAATTTCCGATTCTTCCACAATCTCTTTGTTGGATGTTGAAAGATGTAAATCAGACGAAATTTGCCGAAATTTTTTCAAAGATTCTTCCGAAACATCACTTACAGCAACTTCGCTGCCCAAAACATAACCACCTTGCAACAATCCTTTGGCTATTGCAAAGCCCATATTTCCTCCGCCAATAATTGCAATTTTTTTCATTTTTCACCTCCTAACTTTTTTGTAGAATTAAAACGTCCTGCTTCTAAAATCGGTAAATTTGCCTCTGTTGGCACATAAATAGTTTCAGAATTTCCATCGCTTAAACTTTGAATCCAAAGATAACGAAGATAATTTTCATTTTCATTCAAACTTGCACCAATGATTTTATTGGCTGCAGCAACTCCTTTCGCTCGCTCAACTTCTGCTTCTGCTTCAAAAAGGGCTGCTTCTTTTTTGGCTTTTGCCTCTTGAATGCGAATTTGTCTGTTTTGTTCTGCCCGACTTAATTCGGCTCTTCCCGTCATTTGTTGTTGCCACACTTTATAAACAGGCACTCCAAAAAGAAGTATGGCTGTTATCAATAAAAAAACGCCCAATGTTAAAACAACATGAATTGGTTTGATTTGAGGATTCATATTTTTTAAGTTTTATGATTTCTTCCGATACAAAAATAAAACTTTTATTATGATAATTTTAAAAAGTGAGCATAATATTAAACTTTATTCCCCATTTTTGAATATTTGGTTTGTTAAGGTCGGACAATCGCCAAATTGACTGCACCGACATAACGCCAAGTAAATTACAAAAACCGACACTTGCTTCTGTGTAAGGTTGTTGGAATGTGGAAGAAACCGTTGGAATATCCATTAATTTACTATGCGAATCGCTAAGCGTTCCGTAAGCAGCTTTGAACGTTACAATTTCACGAAGATTCAAATGTTTTATCAAAGGAATTCGATTGAACACAATGCCATTTAAAATTAATTCCGAGAAAAACGTTCCGTATGTATCTGCAATATATTCTCTGTTGTTCATCAATGCAAATTCAAACCGATTATACTCTCCACCTTCTTTTCCTTGAATAAATTTCAACAAAGGATAAGGAACATCACCCAAAACTTTTCCTGCATCAATCATATAACGCCATTCGCCCAACATAAATTGACCTTTGTGGAGAAAAGTTGTACTGATTCGTCCAAAATTTCCTTCTTTGTTTCCATAGTAATATTTTCCTGCATCCACAGTAGCATAAATCACAGGACGTAAACTTTTGACATAAAAACGTTGGAAATGTTTGTCAATTGTTTTTTCTCCAAATGAAAATCTGGTTGTGAAAGAGCCTGTTTTGGTATTCAACGCATTGTAACTTACTCCTGATTTTGATAATGGCAACAATTCATTTTCCCAACATGTTACATCTCTGTAAACCCATTTTGATTCGATATTTTCCGACCAATCATTGTAAATAAATGCTGAAATTTCATTTCGTTTGCTCATTCGATGTTGAGCAGTAAATGCAAAAAATGTGGTTACAAAATTTTCGTCACCTGAAGCAAGCGGATCTTCGCGCCACAAATAATTATTGTAGTCATAATCTATTCTTCGATAATCATTAAAATAACCAGCACCGGCAATTAAACGCTGCGAAAAGTACGGAATTTTCAACTGAATATTTCCGCTGTATTTCCACTCTTTATCTCTAAATCCATACGCAGGATGAAGCGTGAGTATCACATTTTTCATCAATTTTTCGTTGGTTCTAAATGGTAATCCAACTCGAACGCCTTCAATTTTTGTCAATCGGGTAATGTCAATAATCTGTCCAATATCAATAAAACCGACTTTGAAATATCCCGACATTGCTGTATTTGCGATGTATGAAGCAGTTTTGTAAAGCGGTGTTTGTAAAACTGCATCCATTCTTTCTTGTAGCTCTTTCAAAACATAATCCGAATTGGCAAAAGAATCGGATTCTACAATCAATTCATTGTTTACAAGTGCAAAATCATTTCTTTTGGTTACAAAAAGTTCGGAAGATTTTTGTTTTTCTTTGTTGAATAATTCATACGTTAAGTTCCACGCAGAATTTTCTCTTTTCGGAATCCAATAATCGCCAACATTCTCAAAAGATTGATTAATTCTAAGATTGTGAATGAAATTTAGATTTGCTTGTTTTGGCAATTCGGCATTAATACAAGTCAATGATAAAGTTGCAGAATCAATTCGTAATTCTCCGTTGAAAGCCAAATTTTTTGTGTTTTTACTTCTAAAAATCACATTGTATTCTTTTTTTCCATTTTCAGAATAAATACTATCTGTGATATAATAACGATAAAATGATTTTCCGACACTTGCCAACGGACTAATCAAGCTTTTTCCTAACACCGAAACAGAGTTGGAATAAAAATTAAGATCGGTTTCCATTCCTCTCACAAGCCCCGAAACAATGTTTACCGATTCGTCGGGCAAATCAAATGTATTTTTAGAAATTAATTTTTTATCATCGGCTGAAAGTGCATAAGAAGATTCTT
>JBDHYS010000113.1:0-5883 GCA_039811505.1 Paludibacteraceae bacterium
CATTTTTATTGTTTGAGTCTTTGATACCTTTAAACAGCATAACCGCACTTACCGGATCGGCTGTAGCATCAATTTCACTTTTATAAATCTTCAATTTTGTCCCATTTGTCAGTTTTATCCCTTTTTCCAAATCTTTTCGAGTTTTATCAATCACTGCAAGCAATTCTTTTAAAGTCTCTTGTGGGCGATAAACGTACCATTTTCCTTTTTCACCACCACTTAATTCTACCGTTGTGTAGCCTAAAACGGGACCTAAAAGCCCCACAAGTGTAAGTGTTTTATTCGATGAAACCACAATTGGATCGATAAGAAATACACCTTTTGGTTCTGTTTTGTTTTTGAAGAAATCAGAAACAAACAGCTGAACAATTAATGGTGCACCCGTTGAAGAACCGGCTAAATAAATATGCTTAAAACCTAACTGTGATAATTTTATATATTCTTCTGTGATAGAACTTTGCCAATCTTGCCAAGAAGATTTTTTGAAATCTTCATACGTTTGTCCATGTCCGCCTAAAAGTACTTGCGAAAGGTAGAATGTTTGTGCCGAATCTGCATACGTTCGCAGTTCATCCCATTCAAACGTAGTTGCGGTGTAACCGTGTGCAGCAATTAAAACAGGTATGTTTTTTTGCGTTTCGGTTGGGTTGGGAATTGCTGCTGAAATCAGATATTTTTCCGGCTTCGAAAGTGATAAATCAAAAATTTGATTTCCGTCCAACATTGTTTTATCATCAATATCCGGAGTTGGATTACAAGAAAAAACAATGAAAAGGAGGCTAAGTAAAAAAGAATAATGTATGAGTTTCATTTGATTTTTGTTTTTGCTGATTACAAACGATAAAATAGACCTAATTTATAATAGAGTGGAAACAATGAACCCGGAACAGAAACTCCATCTCCACTTATTAAATGGTAGCCTATGTTTAATGAAACCGTTATCGGAAAATTAAAATCATATTTCAATCCCGTTTCTATTGAAAATAAAACAGATTTATTTGGTAAATTACGAAATACCTCATTCTCATAATCAACAGAATATAAGCCTGTATTTAAACCTAACGGTAAATCCAAATTATCTGTAATTCTGAATTTCCAATCGGCTCCAACAATAAGATAATCGTGTTTCAGTGCATTGGAATTTAGTGCAGAACCGATTCTACTCGTCAAATACGAAGTTTTTAATTGCAACTTATTATGAAACAGATTTTCGCTACTATAATTTGCACCAATTCCATTTTCAAAATAGAGATAATGTGTTTTCTCGATTATTGCACCAACACTAAAATTGTGTTCCTTCTTATTTTGAGCAAAAAGAGTGGAGTAGGTTAAAACGATAAGTATAAAAAATATATATTTTTTTATCATTCGGATTTCTTTTTTTCAGTTACTGTATAGAAACAAAATTTTATTATCTATTGTTTGCAGTTTTATTGTTAAACTGTAGAATACAAAGTTTTTAAGAAATAGCCTTGATATTGGCATCGTTTATAATATTTTTGGCTTCTGACACAGTGTAGAGAGATTCTATTCTGTCATTGTATCGCTCTTCAACTTTTCCGCGAATAATTTTCATTGTGCTGTTTACCAATCCGTTTTGCTCAGTGAAAGGTTCGCCAATTAATGCAATTGCTGATGGAAGCCATCTTTCTGGAAATATTCCTTCATGTTTTCCACCGCTCTTATATTCATTTACTTCACGTTGAAATTTTGTTAAAGCCAAATGTTTAGCTTCAAGCGAATCCCATTCCAAATGTGCATTTTTTCGTTTTACATATCGTTTTAATGCCTCAATATTTGGTACAATTAGTGCGACTGTATAAGGATTTTGATTGTTGTGAAGAATTACTTGATCAATAAAATATGAATTATCTGCCAACGACTCTTCAATTCCTTCCGGACTGTATTTCTCCCCATCGCTTGAAATCAACAAACTCTTAAATCTTCCAACTACGTATAGAAATCCGTCTTTATCCATATAGCCCATATCCCCCGTGTAAAGCCAGCCATCTTTTATGGTTTCTTTTGTAGCTTTTTCGTTTTTATAATAGCCGAGCATCACATTTTCGCCTTTTACAACTATTTCTCCTTTTTCGCCAATTGGCAATTCTTTTCCGTCAGAATCACAAATTTTTAATTCTAAATTGCTAACTAAATAGCCGGAAGAACCCAATTTATGCTTTTTCATTCCGTTAGAAGAAATAATTGGCGTGGCTTCACTCAATCCATATCCTTGAAACATTGGCATTCCGATTGCATAGAAGAATCGTTGTAAATCAATATCCAATAATGCACCACCTCCAATAAAGAAATCTAATTCTCCACCAAATCCTTCACGAATTTTTTTGAATAATATTTTATCAAAAAGGCTCAAAAGTGGTTTTTTGAATTTGCTAAAACCTTCTCCTCTGTTAAATCCTTCTTTATTATACGAATAGGCTAATTGCAATCCGGTATTAAACAACCATTTTACAACTGCTCCTTTTGCCTTGATATTCGATTCGATACTTTTTTTGAAGTTTTTAGCTAAAGCAGGAACACTTAAAAGAAGATTAGGACGCAATTCATTTATGTTGATTGGAATGTTTTTTAAAGTTTCCATACCGGTTTTTCCTGCTTTCACCGTTCCTACACTTGCTCCAGATGCCATAAAACTGTAAAATCCGGCAACGTGAGCAAAGCAATGATCAAGTGGAAGAATTATCAACGTTCTGTAACTCTCAGGAATGGACATCAGAGAAAGTGCTTGCTCCACATTGGCAGTATAATTTCTGTGAGAAAGCATAATTCCTTTCGGGTCGGCGGTAGTTCCCGATGTGTAACTTATATTCGCAACGTCATCAGGAAGTATTTTAGAAGCAATATCTTCAACTGTTTTGGGGTTCTCTTTTAATAAATTTTTCCCCATTTCTATTACTTCGTCTAAATTTATCTCTTTATCTTCACATTTTTCTTGTTTGTCAATTATTATAACCTGTTTTATTTCAGGTAAATCACTTATGATAGCTCTAATCTTTGGCAATTGTGAATTGGAAACAATTATAAAACTCGATTCAGAGTGTTTTAATCTGAAAATCAAATCGTTTTGCTCTTCTAATTTGATAGAAAGTGGAACGTTGATTGCTCCGGCATGAAGAATTGCCAATTCTCCGATGATCCACGCATTTCTTCCTTCGGATAAAAGTGCTACTCTGTCCCCTCTTTTCACACCTAATTTCACCAATCCGGCAGCAAAAACATCTGTTTCTTGTTTTGTTTCAGTGTAAGTAGTAGGTAAAAATTTATCGGTTTTCTTTTCCCATAAAAAAGGATTTTGAGCATATTTTTCTACACACTCATTAAATAAATCAATAATTGTTGGTCTCATGTTTGTTTTTTTGAAAATATTGAATAAGTTTTGGGGCGTAAAGTTACATATTTTTTTTTAAGATTCACAGATTTGATATGTATCGAGAAGTTCGTCTGAACTCTTTACTTTGTTTTATTTTTTGTAATTTTGTGAAAAACTTTATTTAATGTAGAAAATGGAAAATCAAATAAATTACAAAGCATTTGTCGTTCGAGAAATAGATGAGCAATACAAAATGTCAATTGAAGAATGCAATACCTCAAATTTACCAAAAGGAGATGTTTTAATTCGAGTGCATTATTCATCTTTAAATTATAAAGATGCTTTGTCTGCAATTGGAAATAAGGGAGTTACTAAAAATTATCCTCATACTCCCGGAATTGATGCAGCGGGTGAAGTTGTAAATTCGATTTCCAATCAATTTCAAATTGGTGATAAAGTTATTGTTTCGGGTTATGATTTGGGAATGAATACTTCGGGCGGATTCGGTCAATATATTCGAGTTCCGGAAGAGTGGGTTGTTAAATTACCAGAAAATTTATCTTTGAAAGAAGCAATGATTATTGGTACTGCTGGATTTACAGCCGGAATTTCTATTTCCCGATTAACAGAATTGGTAAAACCCGAAAATGGAGAAATAATTGTTTCGGGCGGAACGGGCGGAGTAGGGTCTGTTGCAATTAATTTACTATCAAATTTAGGATATAAAGTTGTAGCTATTTCAGGAAAAAATGAAATGGAGCAATTTTTATTTAAAATAGGAGCATCAAAAGTTATTTCTCGTCAAGATTTTCTTTCTTTGGATAAAAAACCGATTCTTTCCTCACAATTTGCTGGTGGAATTGATACTGTTGGAGGCGAAATCCTCGAAAATATTATCAAAACGCTTTATCCTTTAGGTGCCGTTACAACTTGCGGCAGCGTTGCCGGAACCACAATTACCTCAAGTGTTTTTCCATTTATTTTAAGAGGAATTTCATTAATTGGAATTTCGGCACAAAACTATCCGATGCACTTACGAAAACCGCTGTGGGAAAAATTGGCTTCCGAGTGGAAGTCTCACAATTTATTGAATTTACACACCGAAATTGAATTAAAAAATCTTCCAAATGCCATTGAAAAAATTTTGAAAGGAAAGTTAATTGGAAGAACAGTTGTCAATATGTTGAATGGGTGATTTGTAAAATAAATTGAAAATTTTAAGTTTTTTTCTCTTTAAGATATGAAAAATATAATGCAATTTTGCATTTTATTTTCAACAATTAAAACCAAAAACGATATATGTGTGGAATAGCGATGATGCGGTTACTAAAACCGTTGGAATACTATCAAGAAAAATATGGTACATGGCAATTTGGACTCCAAAAAATGTATCTTCTTATGGAAAAGCAACATAATCGCGGACAAGAAGGAGCAGGAATAGCAAGTGTAAAATTGGATATGCCACCGGGAGAAGAATATATTTGGCGAGAACGACAAGATGGAAAAAATGCTATTCAAGGAATTTTTGACACTATAAACGAACGAATGGAGCGATACAATAGTGAAATTGAAAATCCTACTTTTGCAAAAAAAAATCTTCCATTTGCAGGGGAATTATTTTTAGGTCATCTTCGTTACAGCACGACAAATTGGGGTGGAACATCGTATATCCACCCTTTTTTACGCCGTCATAATTGGAAAGCACGCACATTGGTACTTGCAGGAAACTTTAATCTTACGAATGTAGATGAAGTTTTTGAAATTTTGACAAGTCAAGGGCAACATCCACGTGATAAAACAGATACTTTTCTAATGCTCGAATCACTTGGAAATAAATTGGATAATGAAGTTCAAAGAGAATACGAAGAGATAAAAAAACGGTATTCAAGCGATGTTGTAATAACTCAAAAAATAGAACAACAAATTGATATTCCGTCTTTTATACGAAAATCTGAAAAACATTGGGACGGTGGATATGTGATTTGTGGAATGTTAGGACACGGCGATGCATTTGCTTTTCGTGATCCGGACGGAATACGCACCGCATTTTATTACCAAAACGATGAAATTGCTGTAGTTACTTCCGAACGTGCAACGCTTTTAACAGTTTTAGACGTTACAGAAGATGATATTAAAGAATTGGAACCGGGGCAAATCATTATAATTAAAAAAGATGGTCGTGTCTTTTTTGACACCATTCGTTTTCCAAAACTTCCACTCAAAGCGTGTTCGTTTGAAAGAATCTATTTTTCACGAGGCAACGATGTCGAAATTTACAAAGAACGAAAAAAATTAGGAGCATCCCTTGCAGAGCCAATTTTAAGAGCGGTAGATAATGAAATAGAAAATTCGGTTTTTTCTTTTATTCCGAATACTGCAGAAGTGGCGTTTTATGGAATGACACAAGGAATTCGGCGATTATCCGGAATTGATCCTCATATCGAAAAAGTATTGATAAAGGATATTAAATTACGCACCTTTATTTCGCAAAACAAAGAACGTAACGATCTTGCGAAACACGTTTATGACGTAACGTGGAGTGCTATTCGCAG
>JBDHYS010000114.1:0-5837 GCA_039811505.1 Paludibacteraceae bacterium
AAATCAAAGGAACAAAAAGTAATATTACAGTAGATTTTATTTTAGAGAAACAAGCCAAGGATAATTTTTTTGTATTAACAACAATGGCAGACCCTCAACCTCAAGTTGCTGCTGATTTGAAGCGATTTCAAGATGAAGCAATTCCTGATTTTGAAGCATTAAAAAATTACTATCCGGCAAATACGCCAATTGTAGGATTTTCAGCCGGTGATATTGTGTGGGATATGCCAAGTTTTTATGCGGGTATCAAAACCGGATTGAGCAAATTGTCATTTCCTTATTTTCAAGTAATTGGTAATCATGACCATGATGAAACTGTTAAAAATAATGATTATTTAGCATCTCGAAATTTTGAAACTCATTTTGGTCCAACGTATTATTCGTTTGATCGTGCCAATGTGCATTTCATAGCATTAGATAATATTGTTTATAGAACTCGGACAGATTATGATGAAACAATAACTGCAGACCAATTGAGTTGGGTGCAAAAAGACCTCTCTTTTGTTCCAAAAAATAAACTGATTGTAATTTCAATGCATTCGCCCGGTTATAGTTCTGCTACAAAGCCTAAAGTTACTAATATTGCTGATTTGACCTCATTATTACAAGGATACAAAGTAATTTTTATTTCGGGGCATACGCATAAAATGAATAAAGTAGTGGTAAACAACAATATTACCGAATATACATTAGCACCTACAATGGGTTACAAATGGTCTGGTGATATTCATACCAACGGTTGTCCGATGGGATATGGTGTTTTTGAGTTTCAAGAGAATCAGCTTGTAAACCAATATTATATGGCAACAAAAAGAGAGCCTTCCTATCAGATGGAAGTTTATCCCATTGGCGCAATTACAAACTATCCCAATAGCATTGTTGCACATGTTTGGAATTATAGTTCGGGCTGGAAAGTACAAGTGTATGAAGACGATGTTTTTAAAGGCAATATGACAAACATCACAGGAATTGATCCTTATGCTAATGATTATTTCTTAGGAACAACTAAACCAATTCGCGATAAAAGTTTGGAGCCAACAGATTCTAAAACACTTTTTTTATATTCTCCAAAAGATAAAACAGCTGAAATAAAAGTAGTTGTTACTGATAATTTTGACAATGTATATACTGAATATTTAAATAAAAAATCGACAGCTGCACCATTCAGACAAGTGTTTTTCACTGAAAGTGGCGGCGAAGGAGCTGGAAGTAGTGCCAATATACTTTCCTGGTCGAAATGGCATAATGAAAATATAAGTTACTCAAATGGAGGCTGTTCAAACCTTCCCGATTTGAGAGATTCGTATCCAAGTTCAGATGTTTCAAGAAGTTTTTATACAGATATTGCATCCGGTAGTAACAATATCTACTATCAAGCAGAAACTCCAAATGGAATAATGAGAGGTTTTGCAATTGATGGAATCAATGCATCTGCATATAAAAACATTGAATTGTCTTTTGGATATAATAAGCAAAAAGAGGGAACAAGAGGAGAAATGGATGTCTATTATTGGAATGGATTCAAATGGGTTCAACTCTCTTCTCAATTAAAAGAAGAAATAGAGCCTGCAGGATGGTATCGTAGCCCAATTATTAAATTACCTAAAGATGCAGAAAGAAATGATTTACGTTTACGATTTGTAAAACCACCTACAACCGATGGAAGTATTCGAATTGATGATATTTGGCTTACTGGCGAACCTATTTTAACTGAGAAACCAACGATTTTAGGCTTTTCAAACACATCAGATAATGAGTTTTTAATTGATTGGGAAAATTATCCTGAAGCAACAAATTATTTAATAGACGTTTCAAAAAATGAATCTTTTACTCAAAATGATAATTTTGAAACATTAGTTGCTTGGACTTTTCCAAATGGATATTCTGATGGAACGCTTGCAACACCCAATGTTTTTTCTGCAAACAATCAGAATAAATTTATTACAGTTACTGCATCAGGAAATGCTTCTAATCCAAATCCTTATCAAGCAGGCTCAACTACAGATTCAAATAATCCATTAGCCATATCATCAACAGGATGGGAAGATGGAGTATATAAAAAATATTTTCAAATTGATGTTGATGCAACCGGTTTCTATGATTTAACTCTTTCTTCTTGGAATTATTCTTCAGCAAATGGACCGAAAAACATGAAAATACAGTACAGAACAAATGAAAACTCTATTTGGATTGATGTTCCAAACAGTGATTTGATAATGCCAAATGCAGCATACAATGAAGCAAGTAAATTGGAGGGCTTATCCCTTCCATCTGCTTGTAATAATCAGAAAAACTTATCAATAAGATGGGTGATGTCAAGTTCACTTCGCACTTCCGGTGATGCGGCTTATATTGTTACAAGTGGAGGAACAAGCAGGATTGCCAATATCTTTGTAAAAGGTAAAGAAGGTTCATTTGTCGGTGGTTACAAGGGAATGTTGCTTTCTAATAATTCTTATACAATTAGTGGATTAGAACCAAACCAAACATATTATGCAAGAGTTCAAGCAACTGATGGTAAAATGGTCTCAAATGTTTCTGATTATGTTAAGATTCTTACCAATACATCTTCTTTATCTAATTTGGAACAAAAACTAACGAATATTTCTTACAATAAATTGCAGGAAAAAATATACGTACAACTTCCAGATCGATACAATTTTGCGGAATTACAACTTTGGGATAGCAATGGAAGATTAATCAAAAATCAAAAAATAAGTGGTATCTCTGAATCTACAATTTCTGTTTCTGATATTCTTCAAGGTGTTTATATTATCACTTTGAATGTGGATAATAACAGGCAAAGTTATAAAATCATTAAATAAATAATGTAAATACATATTAAAATTCGGCATTAATCCTTAAAAAACAGAAAAAATAAAATATTTATTCAATTCTGATTCATTTGATTAACAGTTGTTTATCAAATTTGTATGTGAATTTCCATCTTACTATGTGAGAAGGTTACTAAAATTATTGTATTTTTGTCAAATACTTATTAATCCAAAACGAGAGATTCTTTGTGTCTAAAAAATGCAGAGAATCGATTTTTTCTTAACTAATTTACTCGTTTTGTGAGGAGAAGAAATATCCAAGTTGTCAACTATAAAACAACAGTATGAATACAGAAACGGATTATAATTTTGACGAAATACGATCGTATAATGCGGATGAAATTTCTGCAAAGTTAAAAGAGCTAAGCGAAGAAAAACCCTTTCTAAAGTTAGTATCAACACTTTTTCCGTTGATGCCAAAAGATCAATTAAAGCAAAAAATCTACAGTTTCCAGTCCACAGAGCAAATGCAAAAGGAGATGGTTTACCCATTTCTTAAGTATTTAGAAGCTAATATGACAACAGGTGTTGAGTTGGTCGGTTTGGAAAAGATAGATAAAAATAAAAAATACCTTTATATTTCCAATCATCGCGATATTGTATTGGATTCTGCCCTTTTATGTTCAAAATTAATTGACAATGAGATGGATACTGTTGAAATTGCAATGGGTGATAATTTGCTTATCATTCCATGGATTGAACAGTTTGTTCGGATCAATAAGAGTTTTATTGTACAGCGTGGATTGAATGCAAGAGATGTGTTGGAAAGTTCCATTCGTCTTTCGGCATATTTAAGGCACGTTTTGCATGAAAAGAAAAATTCAATTTGGATTGCACAGCGTGAAGGAAGAGCAAAAGATGCCGATGATAGAACACAGGAAAGTTTGATAAAAATGTTCAATCTTGCAGGAAAATCTGATAATTTGATTGAAAACTTGAAGGAATTGAATATTTGCCCATTAAGCATTACGTATGAATATGATCCTTGTGATTTCTTAAAAGCGAAAGAATTTCAACAAAAAAGAGACAATGAAGATTTTAAAAAATCGGAAGGAGATGATTTATTCAGTATGAAAACGGGTGTGATGGGTTATAAAGGAAAAGTTGTGTACAATATTACAGGTTGTATCAACGATGAATTAGACCAAATCGCACAACAAACTTCTGTCAGAAACGAACAAGTTTCCCTTATTGCAAAATTAATTGACAAACGGATTCATCAGCATTTTCATATCAATCCAAATAATAAAATTGCGTATGATATTTTATGGGGCGATAATGAATCGGCGAAATCATATACCGAAGAAGAAAAACAAAATTTTGAAGATTATCTTGATACGCAAATCCGAAAAATTGAATTAGAAGAGAAAGATCGAGATTATCTCCACTCAAAACTTCTTGAGATGTATGCAAATCCCTTTAAAAACTATATTAACTCAAAAAATAGTTGATTTTTTAATTTTGAATTTGATGTATTAGAAAAGAGTTATTGTTGTGCTCTTGCTTTGCTGTGTTTTATTCCATACGTGAAATAAATCACAAATCCAATTATCATCCAACCAATTAGTCGAATCCACGTGTCGAGCGGAAGTGCAAGCATCTGAATCAAACAAACAGCTGCTCCTAAAATTGGGACAAATGGTACCCACGGAGTTCGGAAGGAACGCGGAGCATCAGGTTCTTTTTTTCTTAAAATAATAATACCAATGCTTACAATAATAAACGCAAGCAAAGTCCCTATTGAAACAAGTTCTCCCAAAAGCCCAATTGGAAATAAACCTGCAAACAATGCAGAGAAAAATCCTGTAATAATGCTTGTAATGTATGGAGTTTTATATTTTTTATGTGTTTTTCCAAACATTTTCCAAATCAATCCGTCATTTGCCATCGTATAGAAAATACGACTTTGTCCCAATAATAAAACCAATACAACCGAACTTAAACCGGCAATTGCACCAACTTTTATGATTGGTTTCAACCAATTTATCCCTTTTCCACCCATATCAATAGCAACTGCAATTGGAGCAGGCACATTTAAATCGGTGTAATGAACAATTCCTGTCATTACCAAACTCACTGCAACATACAAAACTGTACAAATTGCCAACGACCAAAATATCCCTTTTGGAACATCTTTTTTAGGATTTATTGCCTCTTGTGCTGTTGTACTCACTGCATCGAATCCAATATAAGCAAAAAATACTACTGCCGCACCTGTCAAAACTCCAGACCAACCAAAAACTCCAAACGTACCGGTATTTTCTGGTATAAAAGGAGCCCAATTATCCGTATTTATATAAGAAATTCCAAAACCAATAAAAAGTAAAATAACAGTTGTTTTGATAATGACCGAAATGTTGTTAAACTTCACACTCTCTTTTATTCCTATTACCAATAATACGGTAATAATAATTACAATAAATACAGCCGGAAAATTGATAATTGCACCAGTTCGTGTCCAATTCCCATGTTCAAAAATAAATGGACTTTGACTAATTGATGCAGGTAAATGAATACCAATATCGGCAAGAAAACTTGTAACATAACCCGACCAACCAACTGCAACCGTTGCAGAGCCAAACAAATATTCCAAAATCAAATCCCAACCAATAATCCAGGCAATAAATTCACCCATCGTTGCATAACCATATGTATAAGCACTTCCAGAAACAGGAATCATCGAAGCAAATTCGGCATAACTTAATCCAGCCAATAAACATGCAAAAGCCGAAATAATAAACGAAATAGAAACAGCCTGACCGGCATGATTAGCTGCGGCAGTACCGGTAAGAACAAAAATCCCCGCTCCAATAATACACCCAATCCCTAACATCGTAATATTAAATGCGTTGAGATGTTTTCGTAAATGGCTTTCTTGAAAAGTTGCTTCTAATTGAGATAACGTTTTTCGTGTGAAAATATCGTTAATAAGTTTGCTTTGCATATTTCAGAATGATATTAAACTTGTTTGTTTTCTTTTAATTTCATTTTTATATGTCTGCA
>JBDHYS010000115.1:0-5739 GCA_039811505.1 Paludibacteraceae bacterium
GGGGCATATTCCGTTAATTGCAAACGGAAAACCTTGTGCTTGCGGCAGTGCGGGATGTTTGGAAACATATGCTTCTACCAGTGCACTTGTTGACCAATTTATCAAACGTTCACAAGGATTAAAATGTCGAATTGAAGAGGAAATAAATGGAAAATTAGTGGTACGGTTGTTCAAATCAGGCGATGAGATTGCAATTGAATGTATGAATAATCATTTCGATTATTTAGGTCGTGGAATTGCTGGATTAGTAAATATTTTCAGTCCGCAAAAAGTAGTAATTGGCGGGGGAATTTCAGAATCGGGAGATTTTTATTTAGAAGGAATAAAAACATATTATAAAAAATATGTTATGGCAGATTGTGCCGTAAATACAGAATTGGTTACTGCTCAACTTGGCAACAAAGCCGGAATGTTGGGTGCAGCACAATTAATATTAGAATTATTTGATTAATCAAAAATACAAATAAATATGAAACGTTTCTATGTTATAATTTTATTAGGCACTTTATTTACACTTATTGTAAATGGGCAAAATTTTTCAAAATTTGATGTGTCTGACAATAAGGGAGTAAAAGGTTTGAACGGATTAGCTCACCGAACCGGTGCTAAAACCATTGATATTCTCGTTCCCGAAAACTTTAACACTTCTAATGTAACTGTTGATTTTGAATTTGACGGAGGAGGAATTTTAGCCGAATCAATGCCAATTGATTTTACCGCACCACAAATTGTGAAAGTGAAAAAGATCCTGCAGCAGCTGTTACAGAATGGACTGTTACGTTTCGGAGTGTAAAACCGGACTCACTTCCATTGCAGATTGATTTTTCAGATGACAAATTTACCCCTGCCGATTGGAATGGATCAACAAAAGGTTGGGCGTGGGCGTCAATTGACACCGCTCAGAAAAAAGTGGTTCGTTTTGGAAACCTTACAGCAACTTTAATTGCAGCATTTAACGAACCAGCAGAAAATGTAACCTATACAATCGCTTCTGTAGGAAACAATGAATTTGGTAATGGATTATTTCATGTGTATGCTTCTGCCAATGGAGAAGATTGGACTGTTTTGCGAACATTTGATAATTCTCAACCCTTGACAAGTGAACGTGCATCTTTTACGGAAGAACTTTCAGAAGATATTCGATATATAAAATGGGTTTATACAACTCGCACAGTCAATGTAAATATCTATTCTTTTTCTGTGATGCCAAAAGAAGTGGTCATAATTCCAGAACCAGAAGATCCATACAAACCGGATTTTAATCCTCCTCACGAACGAGAAGGAATGACTTTGGTTTGGAACGATGAATTTAACAATACCGGAAAACCAAATCCTGCAAATTGGTACTATGAAAACGGATTTGTAAGAAACGAAGAATTACAATGGTATCAATCATCTAATGTGAACTGCAAAGGCGGAGTTTTACTTATTGAAGCTAAAAGAGAACAGGTAAAAAACCCAAATTATGTAGAAGGAAGCACCGATTGGAAAAAAAACAGAGAATACGCAGAGTATACCTCTGGTAGTATTTCGACACAACGATTAAAAGATTTCAAATACGGACGATATGAAATTAGAGCAAGAATTGATACCACACTCGGTTCTTGGCCTGCAATATGGGGGAAAGGTGTTACAGGAAGTTGGCCCTATTGCGGTGAAATTGACATTATGGAGTTTTACCGTAAAAGCAAAGACCCCAAAAGACCAATTATTTTAGCCAATCTTGCTTGGGGAAGCACAAATCCTAATGTTGGAACGTGGAATACAGGAAGTTTCCCATTTGACGATATTACCCAAAACGACACAGAATGGGACAAAAAATTTCATGTTTGGAGAATGGATTGGACACCAGAATCTGTCAAATTATATTTAGATGACAGATTATTAAATTCACAAGATTTGAGTAAGGCTATTAATCCTGCCGGATCGACTCCAATGGAACCTTTTCAGCAAAATTTCTATTTTATGCTAAACTTAGCAGTAGGGTCAAATGGTGGAAATCCGGCGAACTCTACTTTCCCAATAATTTATGAAGTTGATTACATTCGAGTATATCAAAATGCTGAAGGATCATCAAACAAAGAGATTTCGGTAGATTACAAGACTATATTTTCTCCAAATCCGGTAAAAGACGTTTTAAATATCCAAAATGATGCAGGAATTAAAAGTCTTACTATTTACGACTCATTAGGGAAATCGGTTTTTTCAATTGATTCGCCTCAAAACAGTATCAATTTAAGCAACTTAAACGAAGGACTTTATCTGCTTCAATTCATCAATAATGATGGAACAAAAGGTTTTAGAAAAATTCTGAAATCAACTAACTAAGTACAAAACATTTCAACAAAACTTATAATTCAATCAAAATGAGACACATTCAATCTTATGTTTTTTTGCTTATTACAGCAATAGTAATTTTTCCTTCAAAAAGCGAAGCAAAATCCAAATCTGATGTTATTTGGAAAGAGATAAACGGAGTAAATATGCCAATTCCTCCTGCTGGCGTACATCCAAGACTTTATTTACGCAATGAACACATCGGCGAACTTCCCAATAGGATGAAAGATCCGGTGTTGAAAAAAGTGTGGAATGAATTACAAAAGATGAAAATAGACTCCGATCCTTCAAGTGCACCCGAAGTAAAAGATTGGCGTTATTATTTCGACTCAAAAGGATTGCTCACCCGTGCTGAACTTACTGCAATGGATTATTTGATAACAAAAAATCCTGCAACAGGAAGAAATGCTATTGAGATGATTATCGACACATTGGAAGTAGCTGAATATCCAAATATCAGTGACATTTCAAGAGCAATAGGAAGATTGATGATTTCAGGTTCGATGGTATATGATTGGTGCTATGATCAATTAACACCTTCTGAAAAAACACGTTTTGTCAATGCTTTTGTCCGTTTGGCAAAAATGCTTGAATGTGGTTATCCACCGGTAAAAGACAATTCCATTGTGGGCCATGCTTCGGAATGGATGATTATGCGTGATTTAATTTCTACAGGAATTGCCATTTACGATGAATTTCCGGAAATGTACGAACTTTCTGCCGGTCGTTTTTTTAGAGAACACTTACCTGCACGCAAATGGTTTTATACGGCTCAAGCTTATCATCAAGGAATGTCGTATTTGAATGTTCGTTTCTCAAACGATTTGTTTGCTTTGTGGATTTTTGATAGGATGGGAGCAGGAAATGTGTATATTCCAGACCAACAATTTATTTTGTACGATATGATTTACAAAAGAAGACCTGACGGACAAATTATGCCCGGAGGTGATGTAAATTATACCCGTTCGCGCGAGCAAACGTATTCACTTCCATCATTATTGGCTGGAAGTTACTACAAAGATGAATACATTAATTTTGAATATTCACGACAACCGAGAGTTGACAATCAGAATAAGATATTTGAATTTTTGTGGAGAGATACAAAACTTGGAACAAAAAAGCCAGATGATTTACCGCTTACGCGTTATTCCGGTTCTCCTTATGGTTGGATGGTTGCTCGAACAGGATGGGATAAAAATAGTGCTATAGCTGAAATGAAAATCAATGAATATAATTTCTTGAATCACCAACATCATGACGCAGGAGCTTTTCAGCTCTATTATAAAGGACCGTTGGCTATTGATGCAGGAACGTATCAAGGTTCTTCTGGAGGTTATAACAGCCCGCACAATAAACATTTTTTCAAAAGAACTATCGCTCATAACAGTTTGCTTGTGTACGATCCGGACGAAACATTCCCTTCAATGGGTTATGGTGGAGCAGATAAATCACCTTTTGTAGCGAATGACGGCGGACAACGTTTGCCAAATAATTGGCGACCTGCAGCAACATTGGATGAATTGTTGAATGGAGATTTTAAAACGGGTGAAATTTTAGCAAAATCTTTTGGTCCCGATTTAATGGTTCCTGAATATTCACACTTAAAAGGTGATATTACATTGGCTTATTCATCCAAAGTGAAAGAGATGAAACGTTCGTTTGTGTTTTTAAATCTCAAAAATGAAAAACAACCCGCAGCTCTGATTGTGTTTGATAAAGTTGTCTCTTCAAACCCTTCGTTCAAAAAATATTGGTTGTTGCACAGCATTGAAGAACCCACAATCAAATCGAACACGATTACAATCAAACGTACCAAAAATGGCGATGAAGGTGTTTTGACAAATACAATTCTACTTCCAGAAATGGATAATACTGAAATTGTTCCAATTGGCGGAGCAGGAAAAGAATTTTGGGTTTTTGGAACAAATTATCCAAATGAACCACGAAATGATCAAGATGAAGCAAATGAAAGAGGTGCGTGGCGAGTAGAAGTTTCGCCAAAACAGGCAAAAACAGAAGATTATTATTTGAATGTACTTCAACTTTCAGATCCATCACAAAAAACATTGAATAAAGTAACAAAATTTCAGAATGCTGAAATCATCGGCGTGCAGATTGCCGATAGAATTGTTACGTTTAGCAAAAACGCTCAACTGCTCCATCAATCTTTCAATCTTTCATTGGAAGGCGAAGGTTTGTTTAAATACACATTGACCGATATTGCACCCGGAAAATGGACCATAAAAAAAGATGGAAAAGTGATTAAAAAAGACGTGGTAGTCATAAATGGAGAATCAGTGCTGTATTTTGAAGGTGAAGCTGGAAATTACGTTTTCCAATCGACTGAAAGTGTTAACAACGTTAATCTTTCAACAGATAAATCGGTTATTTCACTTTTTCCAAATCCGGCTAATAAATCTTTAAATATTGAATTCTATAATGAATTAAAGGAATCGGTAAAAGTGTCTGTTTTTGCTACAAACGGGAAGAAAATGTACGAAACGCAATATAAACCTACGTGCTGTTCAACTTTATTGAAAATCAATATTGAAAAATATCCAAAAGGGTTATATTATGTAGATTTTAATATGGGAGATTCTAAAAACAAAGGAAAATTCATCAAAAATTAACAAAAAACACGCATCTCTATGTTCAAAACTCGAATGACAGTAGCGTTATCAACTGCTTTGCTTGGCACTTCGTATATTTTTGCATCTACTGAGGAAAAACCCAATATTTTGTGGCTCACATTTGAAGACACAAGCGCAGCAGAATTTGGTTGTTACGGCAATGTAGATGTTCACACACCGACAGTTGATTCATTGGCTTCTGTTGGGATTCAATATATGAATGCGTGGGCAGTAGCTCCACAAAGTTCTCCTTCACGTTCATCATTGATTACAGGAGTTTATGCTACAACGTACGGAATGGATGTTCACGCAGTGAGGCAAGTTACGCCTGAAAATATCTTTTTCCCGCAATTACTTCGTGATGCAGGTTATTATTGCACAAATAATAATAAAACGCACTACAACACAACGTTGGACAACAATTCTTGCTGGGACGAATCGGATAAAAAAGCAAGTTACAACAGTTCAAAACGGGGAAAGAATCAACCATTTTTTGCAGTTTTTAATACGGTAACTTCACACATGGGGCGTGTTAGAACATTTCATACCGAACACAGAAGAGATTACACAAAAGAAGGAATTTTCATTGATAAATTGACACTTCCATCGTATGTTCCGGATTTACCTGAAGTACGTTCCGATTATGCAGGACATTTAGAAGCGGTTCAAGATGTGGATAAATGGGTCAGTTTTTTTCTGAAAGATTTGAAAAGAAAGAAATTAGATGACAATACAATTATCTTCTTTTTTAGCGATCATGGCGGTTGTTTGG
>JBDHYS010000116.1:0-5734 GCA_039811505.1 Paludibacteraceae bacterium
TTTCTGCTTCACTACGTTGGGCAATCATCAGTGCAATTAATCCCGAACCGCAACCAATGTCGAGAACCGATTTGCAATTTTTCACGTTTGCCCACGCTCCAAGTGTAACTCCATCTACACCCACTTTCATTCCACATTTATCATGAAAAACAGTGAATTTCTTGAACTTAAAAAACGGATTTCCCATTTAATATTTAAAATTATTTTAGAATCTCAACCAAAAAAAGTGGTATTATCTGTTTTGAGATTGTCTCAACGATTTGTTGAGAAGGTTGGGAGTGGTGTTGTTTCTGTTGTTCGGACGTGCAACTTGTTGATGTCGATTTTCTGCCGGATAAGGATTGATATTTTGCTGAACCCGTTTATTATTGTTCTGAAAAGTAGATTTAGAAGTTCGTTTTTCGGAAGAAGTTGAATTTGAATCCGAATTTGAAAAACGTCTTTCTCGTTCTTTCTCATTGAAATCTCCATTTTGCCGCCTATTTTGTAACTCAAAGCGTTGGTTTTCATCAAGAACTTCATATATATCTTCGTTTTTCTTGATAATTAAGTCCATCGACTCAGCTCTATTTTTAATAAATTTTCTCTTGTTTGCGTATTTTAGATTTATTTCATAAATCTTTTTTATCTGATTTGAGTTGAGATTTAACTCTTTTTGTAACTTTTCAGTTTGCACGGTTGCTTCTTGTTCGGGAGTTCTTGTGGATACAGACATTGGTTGTGAATGCACCTCTAATACGTGCAATAACAAAACACAAATCGTAACAATCAACAAATATAACCTTCTCATTTTCTGAATAAAAGCAAAACTCTACTAATTTTAATGCAATGTTTGTGCCATTCTTAGTGCTGGAATTGTTTTTCTCGTTTCATTTAAGATATATTTCACAATATTGTTGATTAAAAAAGTGTGCTATTTCATAAAATTTCGAAGTTTTATAGATGTTAAGACTTTTTTTGTGTGCAATGAAAAATCGCTTCCCATAATCCAACCATAATAACCTGGATCATTCATTAAAACATCTGTAACTTTTTGTCCTTTGTATTTTCCAAAATTTATTATTTCCTCATTTTTATCGTTGTAGATTATTCTTCCTGCAAAATCTACATTATTGGTTTGGGTGGTAAATTTGGATAAAAATTCCACATCATTTTCCAATTCAGGATAGCGATCCAATTGCGATTTCAACACTTCGTAAGTCGCTATTGTATCTGCTTCCGCACTGTGAGCATTTTCCAAATCCTTGTCGCAGTAAAATTTATAGGCTGCTGAAAGCGTCCTTTGTTCCATTTTGTGGAAAATAACTTGCACATCTACAAATTTTCTTCGCATTAAATCTATGTCAATGTCGGCACGTAATAACTCCTCAGCCAAAAGTGGAATATCAAATCTATTGGAATTATAGCCAGCTAAATCACTTCCTTCAATGTCCCTCACAATTTCTTTTGCAACTTCTTTGAAAGTGGGCGAATTTGCCACGTCTTTATCGAAAATTCCGTGTATGGCAGAAGCCGATGGTGGAATAGGAATTTCAGGATTTATCCGTATCGTTTTGGACTCTTCCCGTCCGTTTGGAGAAACTTTTAAATACGAAATTTCAACAATGCGATCGGTAACAATATTGGTTCCGGTTGTTTCCAAATCAAAGAAAACTAAGGGATTTTTAAGATTTAAATTCATAGTGTTTTATTAAAAAATTACAGCAGAAAAGTCAATTTGTGAACATTTCTGCTGTGAATATGTAGATTTTTTTCTTGTTATTGATTATTCATTAAGCAACATTGGCATTAAAAGCATTAGCACTTCTTCATCCTCGTCTTTTTCAAACGGGAAAATAATACCTGCTCTTGATGGATCTGCAAGCTCTATAATAATGTCATTTGACTCTAAATTGCTCAACATTTCGTTAAAGAAATTAGATTTAAATCCAATCTTAATCGGCTCACTATCGTACTGGCACGGAACTTTGTCTTCGGCTGAAATGGAAAAATCAATGTCTTGTGCCGAAACTTTAATCATATTATCGCCAATGTCCAATTTTATCAAATTACTCGCTTGATTTGAAAAGACAGAAACTCTTTTTGATGCACTAAGCAACGTCATTCTATCCGCAATAATTTTGAAAGGATTCATTTTTGGAATTACACCGTTGTAATTTGGGAATCGTCCTTCAATCAATCTGCAAACCATTGTGTGATTAGAAAGTGTGAAATGAGCATTTTTCTCGTCTAATTTTATCTCTACATTTCCAGTCTCTTTTGTTAAGATATTTTTCAAAACAAGTGCTGGTTTTTTAGGAAGAATAAAGCTAAATTCCATTGGTTCGTCTTCACCGTTTCCAAGCGATGCTGAAACATATTTTGAGGTGAATTTTACCAATTTATGAGCATCGGTAGCAACAAGCGTTAAATCTCCTTTCACATCAAAAAATATCCCGTTCATCACAGGACGAAGCTCGTCATCAGCCATGCAGAATGAAGTTTTATTGATTCCGCTCATTAATGTTGCTCCTGCCACGGTGAGTGTTTTTGACACATCGCTAATTTCAGGAAATTTAGGATACAAATCTCCATTTTGACCAATAAATTTAAAAACACCTGAATCTGTTTCAACTTTCATTGCCAAAGTTTCATCATCTATGTGAAAAGTGAGCGGTTGCTCGGTAAATTCACGCAAAGTATCTAATAAAAGTTTATTGGACACTGCAACTTTTCCACCACCTTCTACTTCTTGCACTTCTAAGGAAGTAACCAATGTCGTTTCAATGTCAGAAGCGGTGAGAGTTAGCAAATTACCTTCTAAATTAAACAAAAAATTGTCTAATATTTGTAAGGAGTTTTTACTGTTTATCACTCTGCTAATTGTTTGCAAATGACTAAATAATTCGGTGCTTGAAATTTTGAATTTCATTTCTTGTATTTTTAATAGTTAGAATGCAAATATTTTAGCAAATGTACTTCTTATTTTTGAAATATAAAAGCCAATATTTTATTTTATCCAAAAATCTTTTAGAAATTCATTGTACATTTTACAAACTCAACTTCTTTCTCTCCATTTTTATCACACTCAATTTGGACATTGAATAATTAGAAGCGGCAGACAATTTTTTGTGCAGTTTTTATTGTTTTTTTAGTATAAAATTAGGTGGAGTTGGGTTTTTTATTTACTTTTGATGTCAACTTTTTTATTCATCTTGCATTTATGGGTATAATTACAATCAAAGACAAACAATTCAAACTTTCAATTCCTGAAAAAGAGATTCAAAAAGCCGTTGAAAAGGTAGGAATGGCAATGAACAAAGAATTAGCAGATAAAGATCCTCTATTTATTTGTGTGCTGAATGGGGCATTTATGTTTGCCGGAGATTTGATGAAAATCGTGGATATTCCTTGTGAAATTACATTTATCAAACTCTCTTCTTATGAAGGTTTGTACACTTCCGGAACTGTGAAAGAAATAATTGGACTCAATGAAAGTGTTGTAGGACGAAATGTAGTAGTTGTGGAGGATATCGTAGATACCGGAATTACAATGGAAAAAATTATCACTTCTTTGGAAGCAAAAGGAGCTGCCAACATAAAAGTGGCTACTTTTCTTCAAAAACCGGAAGCGTTGCAACGTGATATAAAAGTTGATTATGTAGCCATGAAAATTCCAAATGAATTTATCGTTGGCTATGGATTGGATTATGACGGATATGGAAGAAATCTGAAAGAAATATATACAGTTGTTTGATGTCTAACTTTCTAAATTCAAAAAATATTTTTTTATTTTAAATATCGAATTGTAAAAATAAAATGGAAATTCAACGGGCTAAATCTTTATTGAATCTAATTATTTACGGTGCTCCAGGCGGTGGAAAGGGAACTCAAAGTAGCTTACTGATTGAGAAATACAGATTAAAGCATCTTTCGACCGGTGAAATTTTGCGAAATGAAATCGCAGAAAACACTCCACTTGGAAAAATTGCAAATGATTACATTTCAAACGGACAATTGGTTCCGGACGATTTGGTTATCAAAATAATTGACAACGTGCTGAATAACATAGATTTTGAAAGATACAACGGAATTATTTTTGATGGATTTCCACGAACTGTAGCACAAGCTAAAGCATTGGAAGACTTATTCGAGCAGCGTAAAATGAATCTTGATGTTTTGATTAACTTAGATGTTGAAGAAGAAGAACTAATCAACCGATTGCTACTTCGAGGACAAACTTCGGGCAGAAGTGATGACAATTTTCACACAATAAAAACTCGTTTGAAAACATACAAAGAGCAAACACTGCCTGTTTCTGAATTTTATAAAGAACTAAATAAGTATGTAAAAATAGATGGCATCGGAACAATTGATGAAATATTTGAACGAATAAAAAAAGTCATCGAAAAAATAAAAAATTAACACTTAAAATCCATTGATTGACTTTTATCTTCAATGGATTTATTTTTTTAGCAGAAAGAAATTTAAACAAAGGTTTTATGGCAAGCGGATCTAATTTTGTTGATTATGTAAAGATATTCTGTCGTTCCGGAAAAGGAGGAGCCGGTTCTGCACACCTTTATCGTGCCAAATACATTCCAAAAGGCGGTCCAGATGGAGGTGATGGCGGAAGAGGCGGTCATGTGATTTTAAGAGGGAATAGAAATTTATGGACTTTAATTCACCTTAAATATACAAGACACGTTTTTGCGAACGATGGAGAAGGAGGAGGAAGAAACAGAAGTTTTGGGAAAGACGGGAAAGATCAAATCATTGAAGTTCCGTTAGGAACGGTTGTTTTTGATGGTGCAACGGGAGAAGTGATTGCCGATGTGAAAGAAGACAAACAAGAAATCGTACTGTTAAAAGGCGGAAGAGGCGGAAGAGGCAATTGGCATTTTCGTTCGGCAACGAACCAAACTCCACGTTATGCACAGCCCGGCGAACCAAGAATTGAAAAAACGGTTGTTCTGCAACTAAAAATTCTTGCCGATGTGGGTTTAGTAGGATTTCCAAATGCCGGAAAATCGACTTTGCTTTCGGTGGTTTCAGCAGCAAAACCCGAGATTGCCGATTATCCTTTCACAACTTTGGTTCCGAATTTAGGAATTGTGAGTTATCGTGAAAGACAATCGTTTGTGATGGCAGATATTTCCGGAATTATCGAAGGTGCATCAGAAGGGAAAGGGCTTGGTTTGCGATTTTTAAGGCATATCGAGCGAAATTCTATTCTACTTTTTATGATTCCGTGTGATAGTAAAAACATAAAAGAAGAGTTTAAAATTCTTTTGAACGAAATAGAGGTTTACAATCCTCAATTAATCCATAAAAAACGATTTTTAGCCATTACGAAAACCGATATTTTGGACGATGAATTAATCGAACAGATGAAATTTGAATTACCACCTGATATTAAAACTGTTTTTATTTCGTCAGTAAGCAACAAGGGAATTGAAGAGTTGAAAGATTTACTTTGGAACGAACTTAACGATGAAAGTTATCAAGAAATTGAAATAACACATCAACCCATTGAAACGACATTGGACATTGATGATGAAGAAAGTGAAGACCTTATTGATGTGGAAAACGAGGAATCTGACAATGAATTGGATTGGGACGATGACGATTTATCACGATTCAAAGGTATTGGTTGGGATGAACAGGAATAGTTTCGATTTTTTAAAACAAATAATCAAAAATAGCAACAAAAACGTCGACAACACACAGGAGAGAACAAATTTCGATTTGAGTC
>JBDHYS010000117.1:0-5724 GCA_039811505.1 Paludibacteraceae bacterium
ATTTGATTTTTGGCAATTAAATCTTGTTTTTTCTTATAGAAATCTTTGTTATTTTCCATATCAAAAGCAAGTGTCCGAAGTTGTTTTGCCTCTTTTTTGTATCCCATTTTATCGTTTATCTCCGACAAGGCATAATATCCGGGTACAAAAAACGGATATTTTTCCATTATAAGCTGGAAATCTTTTTTCGCAGCAATCAAATCGCCAACTTTTATCTCTAAATATGCTTTTTGCAATCGAGCTTCATAATTCAAACTATCGGCTTGCAGCACTTTTTCTAAATCAAAAATAGCATTGTTATTATCGCCCAAATTGGCACGCAACAAGCCACGATTGTAATATGCCAACGTATTTTTCGAATCCAAACGAATTGCCTCGTTGTAATCTTTTAGTGCTTGATTAAATTGATTTCTTTTTACATTTAAAATTCCTCTGTTGATATAATCGCCTTCAAATTTTGATTTTCTGCTGATAGCATTGTTATAATCCGACAAAGCACCTTCTTCATCTTTTAATTGCATTTTTAGTAAAGCGCGAATACTGTATCCAACGGGATTCAAAGAGTCATTTTCTATAAATTGCGTAAAAAAATTCATTGCTTCAATGGTATCTTTTTGTGCCATTTTTATCCTTCCTATTTCATAAGAAATCGATTTTTCTTTCGGATTTATTTTTCTAAAAAGCTCCAAATCTTTGATTGCATCATCGTATTCTTTGTTTTGCTCTTTTGCATCGGCTCGGTTGATAATTATAACTTCATTATCGGGACTAAATTCAAGTGCTTTGTTAAAATCTTCTACTGCCGAATCAAAATGTCCCATTTTTTTTCGTGCAAAACCTCGTGTATAAAACGCTTGCGGGATAAAAGGACTTCGTTCAATTGCAGCACCACAATCTTGTTCCGCACCCAAATAATCTCCTAAACTAATTTTCGCCATAGAGCGAAACATATACGGCTCGGCTAAGTAAGGTTTTACTTTGATTACTTGATTGAAATATTGGATAGCCAACACATAATCCTCGTTTGCTAACGCATTTCGTCCAATCAAAGTAATTCTATCCGTATTCCACTGAGCAGAAGCGAAAAAGAATGAAAAGAAAAAAGAAATTAGAAGAATAAACCGATTTTTCACTTTATAAAAAAAATTATTAATCACAACCCAATTCCGTATTAAATTCTGTCGGCACATTGAATTGATCGGTTGAATTATAGTCTAATTGCGGATTTGATAGTACTTTTTTCATATACAAAGCCCATATTGGCAATGCCATTGAAGCTCCTTGTCCTTGAGCCATAGAATCAAAATGAATGGAGCGTTCTTCTCCTCCAACCCAAACTCCAGAAACCAATTTTGGCGTAAATCCCATAAACCAACCGTCTGAATTATTGTCAGTTGTACCTGTTTTTCCTCCCATCGGCATTGTCAATCCATAATTTCTACGGATTCTGCCTCCGGTTCCGCCATCAATCACACTTCGGAGCATATAAACCATTTTGTATGCAGTTTGTTCGCTGAAAATCTCGTGCATTGTGGGAGTGAAATTTCCAATAATATTTCCATTTGAATCTTCAATTCGAGTTACATAAAGCGGCTCAACGCGAATCCCTTTTGAAGGAAATGCTGTGTAAGCACTGACCATTTCACTTACCGAAATATCGACAGGACCTAAAGCCAATGAAACAACAGGGTCAATTCTACCGGTAATTCCGAAAGAGTGCATCAATTTTGCCAATGCTTCCGGTGTAAATTGCGAGAGCAATCGAACAGAAATCCAGTTGTTCGAGTTGGCTAAAGCCCAACGAAGTGAAACCATTTCGCCCATTCTTGCCGTAGAAGCATTTCGTGGAGTGTACGGCCCTGATGAAGTTTGCAAAGTAATCGGTTCACAAAGCATTTGATCACACGGCGACATTCCTTCTTCCATTGCCAAAGAGTACAAATATGGTTTTACAGTAGAACCAACTTGTCGTCTTCCAAGAGTTGCCATATCATATTGAAAAGCCGAATAACTTGGACCGCCAACATACGCTTTCACATGCCCATTTGCAGCATCCATCGACATAAAACCGCATCGGAGAAAATATTTGTTGTATTTTATAGAATCTAAAGGTGTCAAAACTGTATCACGCCAGCCATCGTATGAAAAAATTCGCATATCGGTTTTAGTGTTAAAAGATTCGAGAATCTCTTTCTGACTAAAATTATCTTTCTTCATTTTTCGGTATCGTTCCGATTGACGCATGGCATTGTTCATTATTTTTTCAATCTCTGCATCTGTCAAATGGCGAGAAAAAGGGGCATATCTTTTATTTTTCTTTTCGTTAAAAAACTGTTTTTGCAACGTTTTCATGTGTTCTGTTACAGATTCTTCGGCATATCGTTGCATGCGTGAATCAATGGTCGTGTAAATTTTCAAACCATCTGTGTAGATATTGTAATTTGAACCATCTGATTTTTTGTTTTTTTCAAAAAATCCATACAAAGGATTATTTTCCCATTCGTATAAATCGTTTTCATATTGTTCTTTTTGCCAATCGGCATAATTGCTTTTTCGAGGTTCGCCTGCAGTTAAAATTTTTCTTAAATATTCACGAAAATAAGGTGCTAATCCCTCTTTGTGATCTACACGCTGATAATTGAGCGTCAAAGGAAGTTGGCTTAATGAATCTTTCTGCTCTTTTGAAATGTATCCGGCTTTTCTCATCTGATCAAAAACCACGTTTCGCCTTCCCAATGCCCGCTCAGAATGTCTTCTTGGATTGAAGTACGATGGATTTTTACACATTCCAACTAAAATTGCGGCTTCTTCTATTTTTAGATTGTTGGCATTTTTATTAAAATAAACATGTGCAGCAGATTTAATTCCTACTGCATTGTAGAGAAAATCAAATTGATTAAGATACATTGCAATAATTTCCTCTTTCGAATAAATTTTCTCCAATTTTACAGCTATCACCCATTCGTTTGGTTTTTGGAAAAGCCGCTGAAATTTATTTCGTGCCGAAGGTGAATAAAGCTGTTTGGCTAATTGTTGTGTTATCGTACTTGCACCTCCGGAATTGCTTCTAACCAGTTGCCCAACAATAGCACGTAGCAGTGCTTTTAAGTCAATCCCCGAATGGCTCATAAATCGTGCATCTTCTGTTGCAATGAGTGCATTGACTACATTTTCATCTATCTCATTAAAATTAATGGGAACACGATTGGCTTGTCCGCTATAAAAACGCCCTAAAAGTTGCAAGTCAGATGAATAAATCTCAGTTGCCGATTTATCAATTGGATTTTGAAGCTCTTCTAAATCTGGCATATATCCAATCCAACCAAAACTAATAAACGTGAATAGCAATACAATTAAACCGGTGCCTAATCCAAATAGTAGCCAAAAATATTTTTTAAATTTACTTTTTTTTTCGTTCGACAAAGCCATTTTTCTTGATTTTTATTTAAATAGAACAGCAAAAATACAATTAAATTATGATAGGAGCTTTTGAAAGAGGCTGATTTTAATAATTTTTTCTTGTAGTTCCTCTAATCATCAATTTTGTTTTCACAATTCGATTTGTATATTTACCGATAGTAGTTCCGTTAATTTTACTAATTAATAATTCTGCAGCAGCTTTTCCAACCTCATAACCGTGTTGCTCAACCGTTGTGAGCATCGGATCACACGCAATTGCTAAATCTCCGCCAGAAAATCCAAAAATTGAAATATCATCAGGCACTTTTAATCCTGCTTTCTTCACGGCATAAAGAATACCGGTTGCAGTGTGATCATTTATGGCAAAAAAAGCATCGGGCGGATTTGGCATAGCAAGAACTTCTGGAGTAAGTTCAATTGCTTTTTCTCTTGTATCGCAAACATGAATCAACGAGTTGTCAATTGGAATTTGATGTTTTCTTAGTGCATCTAAATAACCATTTCTTCTGTTTTTTGAAATCTCCAAATGAACCGGTGAGCTATAAAATGCAATTCTTCGACAGCCGGTTTTTATCAAATGCTCTACAGCTTGCAATGCACCTGCATAATCATCCACTACAACTCTATCGGTTAAAATTCCGATGCAAATCCTATCATAAAACACCAAATGAACATCATTGTCCAATAATTCTTGAAAATGATTGTAATGTTTTGTTTCCTTTGAAAGACTTGCAAGAACTCCTGAAACACGTGCATTAATCAATGATTGCGTGATATCCAATTCCTTATTATAACTCTCTTGCGAACGAAAAACCATCACATTGAAACCGGCTTTCGAAGCTACTTCTTCTACCCCGTGTAAAATTGTAGAGAAAAAATAATGAATAATTTCCGGTAAAATAATCCCAATCGTATTGTTTTTTCCGGTACGTAGATAATGAGCCATTTCATTGGGCTTATAATCCAATTCTTCAGCACAATTTTTCACCATCTCAATCGTATCTTTGTTTATATTTGGATGATTTCTCAAAGCACGCGATACTGTTGAGGTGGATATGTTAAGTTTTTTGGCAATATCTACAATTGTAGCTCTTTTTTTTATCATCTTAGCTGAAATAAAAGGTTATGAAATTGGCAAAACATCTAAACAGACAAAAATAATAAATAAATTTGAATACGTTGTTATTGATTTAATTAGGTTACGAAAAATGATATAAAAAAAGCTATATCAAATGAGTGATATAGCTTTTATCTGGTTTTATCTATCTTTTATTTTTGAATTGCTGCAATTCCAGGCAAAACTCTTCCTTCAATAGCTTCGAGCAAAGCACCGCCACCGGTAGAAACGTATGACATTTTATCTGCAATGTTGAATTTATTTACACACGCTACCGAATCTCCACCTCCAACAAGTGAAAAAGCTCCATTTTGTGTGGCTTCAACAATTGCATTTCCAACGGCACGAGAACCTGCTGTAAAGTTTTCAAATTCAAAAACCCCCGTTGGACCATTCCAAAGAATTGTTTTAGAGTTTTTAATCACATTTGCAAATTTTTCTTCCGTTTTTGGTCCTATATCCAATCCTTCCCAATCATCAGGAATTTGATCAACAGGCACTATTTGAATATTAGCATCGTTGCTAAAATCATCACCCACTCTTGCGTCTTCAGCTAACACTAAATCTACGTTATTTTGTTTTGCTTTTTCTATAATTTCTAATGCAAGATCTAATTTATCGTTTTCACAAATAGACTTTCCGATATTTCCACCCATCGCTTTTACAAACGTATAAGTCATTCCACCAGCTATAATTAAATTATCTACTTTTGTTAAAAGGTTTTCTATTATCTCTATTTTTGAAGAAACTTTCGAACCTCCCATAATAGCGGTAAACGGACGTTTTGGGTTTTCCATCAAACTCTCAACTGCATTTACCTCTTTTCCCATCAAATAACCAAACATTTTATTATCAGAAGTGAAATAATCAGCAATTAAAGCTGTAGATGCGTGTGCTCTGTGAGCAGTTCCGAATGCGTCATTCACATAGACATCAGCATAAGAAGCTAATTTTTTTGTAAATTCTTTTTGAGATTCTTTTATCTCTTTTTTTGCCACTGCTTTTTCTTCTTCTGTTGCAGAATCGTCAAGGCGTGGTTTTCCTTCTTCTTCGGCATAAAAACGTAAGTTTTCAAGCAACAACGCTTCTCCTTCTTTCAATCCATCTACTAAGTTTTGTGTTTCAGAACCCAAAGCATCATTTGCAAATTTAACATCTAAACCTAACAATTCAGAAACCTTACTTAC
>JBDHYS010000118.1:0-5682 GCA_039811505.1 Paludibacteraceae bacterium
AAATGCTCTCCGGAGTGGCTGTTGATGCAGTTATGGATAGTGTTTCAGTGAAAACTACATTTAGAGAAAATTTGGCGGAGTTAGGAATAATCTTCTGTTCGTTTAGTGAAGCTGTTGAAGAGCATCCGGATATTGTACAGAAATATTTGGCTTCTGTAGTTCCTTATGCCGACAATTATTTTGCAGCACTCAATTCTGCTGTTTTTAGCGATGGCTCTTTTGCATATATCCCAAAGGGTGTTCGCTGTCCAATGGAACTTTCTACTTATTTTAGAATAAATGCAGCCAACACGGGACAATTTGAGCGGACTTTAATTATTGCAGATGAAGGAAGCTATGTCTCTTATTTAGAGGGATGTACAGCTCCATCACGTGATGAAAATCAACTTCACGCAGCGATAGTTGAAATTGTGATAATGAAAGATGCAGAAGTGAAATATTCGACTGTTCAAAATTGGTATCCCGGAGATAAAGATGGAAACGGTGGTGTATATAATTTTGTAACCAAACGTGGAATTTGTAAAGGAGAAAATTCACGACTTTCTTGGACACAAGTTGAAACAGGTTCCGCTGTTACTTGGAAATATCCTTCTTGTATTTTAAAAGGCGACAATTCTTCAGCAGAATTTTATTCTGTTGCTGTTACCAATAATCATCAACAAGCCGATACGGGAACAAAAATGATTCATTTGGGAAAAAATACGACAAGCCATATTCTTTCAAAAGGAATTTCTGCCGGAGTAAGCAACAATAGTTATCGCGGATTGGTGAAAATAAGTCCAAATGCTGACAATGCACGTAATTTTTCACAGTGCGACAGTTTGCTTCTTGGGGATAAATGTGGAGCACACACATTTCCTTATATGGAAGTGAATAATGAAACTGCCATTGTGGAACACGAAGCAACCACATCTAAAATAAGCGAAGATCAAATTTTCTATTGCAATCAACGTGGAATTGATACGGAAAAAGCAGTCGGATTGATTGTAAATGGATATGCAAAAGAGGTGTTAAACAAACTTCCGATGGAATTTGCAGTTGAGGCTCAAAAGTTATTGCAAATTACCTTAGAAGGAAGTGTTGGATAAAGAAAACGAAAAAATTATCCAATATCCAAATTTTCAAATACAAATAATATGTTAGAAATAAAAAATTTACATGCCAGCATCAATGGCAAAGAGATATTAAAAGGAATTGATTTAACGATTAATAAAGGAGAAGTGCATGCGATTATGGGTCCAAATGGATCCGGAAAATCTACCTTAGCATCTGTTATTTCCGGTCATCCTGCTTTTGAAGTTACAAAAGGAAAAATTTTATTTGAAGGAAAAGACGTTCTTGAATTGGCACCGGAAGAAAGAGCTAATAAAGGTATTTTCTTGAGTTTTCAGTACCCGATTGAGATACCCGGCGTAAGTATGGTCAATTTTATGCGTGCAGCGATGAATGAAAAACGAAAATACCAAGAAAAAGAACCGATTTCAGCTTCCGATTTCTTACGTTTGATGCGTGAAAAAAGAGAATTGATTGAAATTGACAGCCAATTGACAAGTCGCGCAGTAAATGAAGGATTCTCAGGAGGAGAGAAAAAAAGAAACGAAATTTTTCAAATGGCAATGCTTGAGCCTAAATTGGCTATTTTGGACGAAACCGATAGCGGACTCGATATTGATGCACTCCGAATAGTAGCAAATGGAGTCAATAAATTAAGAACTTCGGAAAATGCAAACATTGTGATTACACACTATCAACGCTTGCTCGATTATATTATCCCCGATTTCGTACACGTATTAAGTGATGGAAAAATTATCCGTTCCGGAGATAAAAGTTTAGCACTTGAATTGGAAGCAAAAGGTTATGATTGGTTAAAATAAACCAACGGTAATTATCTTTTTAAAACAATGATTTTTTAAGAAATGAAAGAAATAAATACTAACAATCTTACGGATACTATTTTACTGCAAAACAGAACGGTAGAAGAAGATTATTTAGAAATATACCAACAATATCATCAATCGATAAAATCAAATTCTGCTGATGTTTTAAACGAAAAAAGAGATCGTTCGATTGAGAAATTTAAATTGCTCGGATTTCCAACTCCTAAAAATGAGAATTTCAAATATACCGATTTACGCGAGCCACTTTCTGTGGATTATGGATTGAACATTAATCGTGTACAATTTCCGGTTCAACCATACAACGTGTTTCAGTGTGATGTTCCTGCAATTGGAGCCAATTTGTTTTTTGTGGTCAATGATACTTTTTATAACGAAGGGAAAGCCAATGAATATAAACTTCCGGAAGGTGTAATCATTGGAAGTTTACGAGATGCAGCTAAAAATAATCCAGAATTGGTAAAAAAATATATTGGAAAACTTTCTGAAAAACAAAATGATGGATTGGTTGCTTTTAACGAAGCATTTTCACAAGACGGCTTTTTTATTTTTGTACCTAAAAATACTGTAATCGAAAATCCAATTCAGATTGTAAACATAATGCGATCTGATGTAGATTTGATGGCTGTAAGTAGAAATTTGGTTATTGTGGAGGAAGGAGCAAAAGCACAACTATTGGTTTGTGATCATACAATGGATGAAGTTCGGTTTTTTTCAAATCGAGTTACTGAGGTTTTTGTGGGTGAAAATGCAACTTATGAGCATTACAAATTGGAAAATGTAAACAAGAAAAATACAAATGTTTGCACTTTGCTAATTGATCAAGAATCTACTTCAAATGTGCTCTCAAATATTATTACATTGCACAATGGAGTTACAAGAAATACAATTGAAATAGATTTAGACGGCGAATTTTGTGAAACAACACTTTGCGGAATGACTTTCTCCGACCACGATCAAGTGTTGGACAATTACACTTCCATTTTGCACAATAAACCCAACAGTCATAGTACAGAATTATTTAAATATATTCTTGATGATGAATCCAAAGGTGGATTTACGGGGAGACTTTTCGTTGCAAAGGACGCACAAAAAACACAAGCTTATCAAACAAATAAAAACATCTTGCTAAGTCGAAAAGCAAAAATGAGAACCAAACCTCAATTGGAAATTTATGCTGACGATGTACGTTGTTCTCATGGTGCTACAATCGGTCAATTGGACGAACAAGCACTCTTTTACATGCGTCAAAGAGGAATTTCTTTTGCAGAAGCACGTCAATTATTAATGTATGCTTTTGTTTCAGATGTAATTGAAAACATTAAGATTGAGCCACTCAAAGATCGCATAAAATACTTAGTTGAAAAACGGTTACGAGGAGAAATTAGTAAATGCGAAGGTTGTAGCATTTGCAGTTAAACAGAAGAAATAAGAAGAAGTTGCCCAATTTAGAGGCAACTTCTTTTGTTTTGAGATATAGAAATAACACACAAGATGATTTATCCTTTCTTTAGGAGTTTGAAAACATACGATTTACTATTGTAATCGGTTAAGTGTAACATATAGACTCCATCCTTTATCGAAGAAACATCAACATAGTTATTAGTTTGTTTTATTGACAATTGCTTACCTGCTAAATCAAACAATTGGATTGAATTAATCCTATTTGAATCAATCATTATTCTATCTGCAACAATATTGGGTAGAATCAGATTTGTTTTTTCTGCCAAAATCGTACTGTATGATGTTTCCAAATAATTAAATTTCCATGCGGCATTCGGGTCAAATGGTGAATAATTGTATAAATCATCATAAGCAAAAGCAGCGTAATAATAATCTGTGAGCGGAACGATTTCTTCATCAATAAAACTTTCATTCTTCCCATTATAAACTACATCTCCGTCTGTCTGGTTAGAAGGGAAACGGTCAGTGCGGCGAACAATTTTTGTCCCTTCAAAATCGGGAGCAGGAAAAATTTGACCTGTTAATTTTACATCATCAATTGCAAGTGTTCCACTTCCGATATTAGCACTTGGAATTATAAAATCAATTGAAAAAACATTGCCCAAATCGAGTTTTTCCGATGAGTTTGGATGCCAGCTAAAGGCTTGAAAATTTCTCAAGTCAATTTTTGCATGTTTCCATTCGGTAGATGACAAGTATAGAGATTCCTCATACCACCAATCGTCAGCTTTATTATTAAAATCCAAATCCTGTTTTATGATCAAACGTAGAGCTCTGGAAGAGCCATCACCTTTGTACCAAAACTCTAAAAAAGGTGTTGTAGAAAAATTTTGTGGAGAAGCAAATTGAATAACTCCACCAAATTCACCCCATGCTTTTGTAACATTATAATTTATTTGTAAAGCATTATTACTTGCGAATCCAGCAACCTGCGAAAGAGTTCCAGTACCATCATCACCTGTTCCAACAAATTTTTCAATTCCAGCCTCAAAATCGTCAATTTTGTTTTCCACATCCACAAGTTGAGTCGGATTTTTCCAAGAAAGAGTTACTACATTATTGTTGGCAATCCCTTTTAACTCGGTTGGTGAAGGTGGAGGAGTAATGTCAGCAACTACATTTACTTTTCCTCTTGCAAATTTTTTGACTGGAGGATTTATCCCATCGTTTAAGATACCATAAATAAAATATTCACCTTTGGGTAATAATTGTCTTACGTTCCAATCATAATAATTTACTACCGATAAATCTGTTGATAAATTTTCAGCTATTAAGGTTCCGTTAATACCGTCAAGAGAATAGTATAAATTTATTTTTCCATTTCCACTTTCGTCAAAACAAGTCCATTTAATCCGAAACACATCGGTTGTTTCATCGTTTACTCCATCGGGTTCTGTAAAATAGAGGCTCGGCATCATCTGTGAACTTTTAGTAAATTCATAGGAGTAAAATTCATTTCCATCATTGTCCAATGAAGTTAATGTAACTGTTTCGCCATCAGCAGAAACATCCAACAGCGAAAAACTATTCACTTGTTTCCAGTAAAGACTATAGGGTAAATCTGCCAGATTAAACTGTTCTCTGACATTGCTTGCTGCTACTCCCGGTTTAATGTAATTTACACCCGATTTATAAAGATGTTCGAAGTTATGGCAATTGCCACTAAAAAACAAGATATGTTTTCCTTGTTTTGCATATTTCTCTAATAATGGGGCGATATGTTCTTTTTTATCAGCAGACCACTGACCGTGATACCCCGTGCTATATACACTCACGTGAGATAATATAAATATCCATTCATCACCTGAGTTTTGCAATTGATTATCCAACCAATTCCATTGTAACGAGCCTTCTTCAAAGCTCGGGCTTGCTCCATCGCCATTAAGATTGAGGGAAATAATCTTTACGCCTCCATAGTTCATTGTATAGTATGATTCACCACGAGGGTCAATAAATGGCGGAAAATTGGGTGTGAACATAGATGATCGATCGATGTACCCATGAGATGGTAAGGAAACATAATCGTAGTAAGTGGTGGGCAAACTGTGATTTTTTTTATCTCCTGTTTCATGGTTCCCGATAGCACCAATCATTGGGATATGATTTAATAACGGCTCACTTGGAATAAAAAAAGACGAATTCCATGGACGCGTATCGCCGTAGTTTATTATATCACCTAAATAGACAAATAAATTTGGATTTTGGGCATTAATTTTAGGAACCATATTTTGCCAAACGGAACCACTGTTGTCATGAAAATCAGAAGTAATAGCAATTCTGAACGGGGTTCCATTCGAAGGTGCAGTTTTGATTGCCTGAACAT
>JBDHYS010000119.1:0-5654 GCA_039811505.1 Paludibacteraceae bacterium
AAGCCTTGGTGCCAATGCCAGCTTTGGTGGTAAAAATGATTTGATGATTGATGATAGAAAAATAGCAGGTAATGCAGCTCACAGATATAAGGATAAGATACTTCAGCATGGCTGTCTTCTGTTTTCATCCGAAATTAGAAATGTGAGTGAGGCACTGCGTATCAATCCCGTAAAATATTCCGATCATGCAGTGAAGTCGGTTCCTAAACGGGTTACCAATATTTCGGAACATATCACAGAAAAGATTACAGTTGAGGAGTTTGCCCAAAAGCTTATGGAGCATGTTCTGGCTACCTTCCCCGGAGCACGGATTTATAAATTTACTGATGAGGATCTGTCAATCATCAAAAAGCTGAGAGATGAGAAGTATGCTACCCGTGAGTGGAACTTTGGTAAATCGCCCGGTTACAACCTGAAAAAAGCAATACGAACCAAAGGCGGATTGCTTGAGATGAACATGGATGTTAAAAAAGGAATTATCGAAAAGGTAAGCATCTTCGGTGATTTCTTTTCGGAGAGTGGAGTTGAGGAGCTTGAAAAAGCCCTCGAAGGTGTTGCTCATAATGAGGTAGATATTCGCACTGCTCTTGAGTCGCTTGATGTTAAAAACCACCTTAGCAATATAGAGATTGACGAGATTATTGAAGCGATGTTTTAAAAACTTACAATTACTGCTATTGGTGAGTAGCTTTTTTTGAATATGGTTGATATTTTGCACAAGACAGCCTTCTGAGTTAAAACACCGGGAGGCTGTGGATTTAATGATAAATCAATCGCCTTGTTTGTTTTCGTGTAAATCCACAACAATCATAATCCCCAAAATATCACGCACTTTGTTTGGAATTTCCTCTAATAATCTTTTGGCTTCTTCAACTCCAACAACTTTTCCGCTATCGTCCTTACCGATGAAAATAGTACCTCCTTTGGTATTTCCAAAACCGCAAATCCATTTGAGAAACTCATCTCTCCAACTTAGTTTGTATTTTATATTTTGATGTTCGGACATTTTATTATCGTTTGTTAATGGATTTCTTTAATCAATTTGTTCCAATCTGCTAATTTCATAGTTGGAAATTGTCCTTTATAAAAATTGCCAACCACTTTTAGTGCTTGTAAAGTACGTTTTGTTTCGATAAGTGGTTTTAGCTGCTCAATTAATTCTTTATCTGTTATTTTTTACAACTTCCCATTAGAAACAAACTGTTCATTATCTTCTTTTTTTGTTGGTTCAATAGTCTTTTGAGTTTCGCCTTTGGAAAGAGGAAAGAAAGTCTCAATTTGGCTAAAAAACTCGACTAAATCTCTACGCTTAAAAAGAATAGGCTCATCGCCATTTTTTAGTTTTTTGCGTAAAAATGTGCCTGATGAAACTTCGTCTTGCAAAAACTGACGAGAATAAAACGAAACACTTCTTTTTTCATTTAAACGAACTTTGACATTATGAAAATTCCAACAAACTAAAACATCATTTTGCTGGTCGTAACCTAAAAAGATGAACGGTATATCCGACTTTTTAATTTCGTCAAACTCCTCTCTAATCGGCAACTGTGCTCTTGTTGTATCAGGGCGTTCTTTGAAATAGGCAGAAGATAGGTTTTTTTCCTGCAATACTAATCCGTTATGCGTTAATTCCATATTCATAATTTAAAACAGTATTGAATTTATCTCATCATATTCAATTGCTTCCTTGTCTAATTTTTGTTTCAATTTTTGTAAATTGATTTCGACTAACTTGTCGCCTTCAATTTTTAAGCAATCTTTGAAGTTTTTATAAAGATAATCTGCCGAATGTCGAGATAAACCATAATTCTGCAACGCAATTACAATAGAATTTTGAGTTCCATATTCAAGAAAAGTAGCCCAATTTACCCCTGCATTTTCTTCTCCTAAAATTTCAACCAACATTGCATAATAGTTGTTGAAATACTTTTCTAAAAGGAAACGCAAAACATACTCAATATCATCAATTATATTTCCAATTAAGATATTAATATGTTTAGTGCTTTTGTTAAATATTTCAAATTTGGGTCGATTGTTTTCATATCCAACTTTTATTGAATTTCGTTTTTCATATGACCATTCTATTGACTCGGAAATAATCTGACTTAAATGTATTCCACATATCCACTTATTCATTAGAAGTGCATAATAATTAAGCTGCTTTTTTCTTTTTTCTTCGTCTTTAGTGCTGAAAAGGTTAGACTCTTCTGTTGACCATTTGTAATCTTTGTGAAATTTTAATAATAAGGACAGACAAGTATTATAATCAACTTTTGCAGGTAATTTTATACTTGTTGGATTGTCTTTTTGCTTTTGTAATGCTATAAATACTTCGTTTTGTATTTTTAGTTTAATTGAATTGTTTGTACTAAGCACCGATGATGGAACTTCGATAGTACCATTTTTCTTTTTTGCTAAATCAATTATTTCTTGTTTATTCTCTTGAATTAGCTTTTTGATTATTTCACTTTGGTAATTAGACCTTTCAATTTCAAGCGTGTCAATGCTGATAATATTGGCAATATATTTCAGTATTTCCTTAATGGTTTCACTTTCATTCTTTATGTTAGGGTTTTCATTGAGCAACTCTTCTATTTTTTTTAGTTTTTTATCGATATAGTTCTCAACAGTAGGATTAAGTGAAATCTCTGCCTTGTTTTCTAAAAGGTTTTCGGGCTTTTTCCAAGCCTTGTCATTCTCTTTTAAACAAATTATATTCCCTGATAATTCATACCTCAATCGACCTGCCCGACCTGCAAGATTCCAAAAATCAATAGGCTGAAAATTATTCCGACCATTTTTATTATTGAGAATGAAAACATTTTTTGCAGGCATATTCACACCTTCTAAAAGTGTAGAAGTACAAAATACATAACCAATTTCTCTTTCTTTAAATAGTGCTTCAACCTTATTTCTAATAATTTGAGGAAGATTGCCAAAGTGATATGCAACACCTTTATTTAGAAAATCAGCCAAATAATAATCCTTGTGAATATAACCTTTAATTTGTCTGATTACTTTTTTGACATTATTGGATTTTGTTGCTTCTTGTTGATTAAAAAAACTAAACATTTTTTCGGCTTTATCAACTGCTTCAAACTTTGAACTACAATACACAATATTGTTTGTGTTTTTTCCTAATGCAGAAAGGACATCATAAATATTTTCTGCATTTTGAATAATATCTGGCTCAAACTGATATTGTTCTGTTTCTAAATAATGGACAACTTTATTTTGAGTCAAATCAACAAAAAATAGGTTCTGTGATACAGGCGTTTCTTTGGTTTTGTAGTTCAGTGTTTCGTCTTTCTTGAAAAGTTTTAAAAAAACTTCTGGATTAGAAACATTTGGCGAAGCAAAATACAGATTAAGGTTTTTGTTTTGCTTCAAAGATTTTGAAATGGCTAAATATGCAGTCACTGCTCTTGTGTCTTTTTCGGCTGCTAACTTGTGAGCTTCATCAACAAACAAATAAGCAAAAGACGGATTGCTTTTTTGCGATAAGTAACTCAATAACCTTTCTGGTGTTAATACAAAAACATATCGTTGTTGACTTTCAGTGGGCAATTCAGCAATACTACTATTTGTTACAACTTTGTAATTGTAATGTTCCAAAATATCTTTCAGTTCTTTATTTAAGTCGATAGAAAATTGATTTATCAAGGCTCTTGTCGGAACCATTATCACAATATTTTCAGGCGGTTTATTACCAACGACCTTTCTTATAAAAGACTTGATAATAAAAGATTTACCCATTGAAGTTGGTCCTGAAAAACTAAAATGCTTTGAATTACTGATTTTAGTATAAAGTTCAAATTGTGAATCTGTAAAAATTAAATCTTCGGTATCAGGAACAGCTTGGATAAATTCCTTGACTTTCTTTTCTATATCTCTTTCAAATGGCAATTCAGAAATATTCTCATCTTCATTTTTAAGATATTCAATCGCTGGAAAGTTTCCCAATTTGGCTAAAACTGAATGTGAGAAAGTTTTATAGTACGGGTCGGTTTTGTATTTCTGATTTAGTAATGTAATTATTTGATAAGCCTTATTTCTTGATACAGGATTTTTTGAGTTGGATAAAATATCAGCAAACCGAAGTAAGTCGCTTAATTCTTTTTCGTTAAATTCCTGCTCTGATTCAGTTGTTGAAAAAAGTTTATTAGCAAACAGTTTCGCAGCTTTATTGTATAAAGCCGTGAAATATGAATCTTGTAAAACATCTGTTGCTAGTCTTTCAATCATTATTCTGCCAATGTGATTTTTTTGATAATATCTTTTCTTGTTTCATCTAATTTCATAAATGGAAAAACATACACGTAAAAAGTATAACCTTGTAAACTGTATTCGTCAATTTTCTTTTTGATGTGTTCCATTTTTCCCTCAACTTCTTTCTTTATCTGTTCTTTTATTGTTTTTAGAAAATCAGAATTGCTTAATCTTTTTTCTTCGTCTGTTGGATTGATTTCAAACCCTGCAAAAATTGCAAAAGCATTATTCTTAGTAATTGGTTTTTCCGCATTTGCTTTTGGCATTATAACAGATTTGAGAAATTGATACAAATCTTCATCAAATGCTTCTTTACAAAGTTGCGAACTCAAAAGACCGATTTCATCATTGATATTGCTTTTACTTCTTGTTGTAAAATCGTGAATTGATTTAAAGGCGTTTGAAATTGAAGTTGTGAGTTTTTGCTCCAATTTAGATTCTCCAAAAATTAGTTGATAATCATTTTCTGTAACTTTCAATAAATGAACTCCATCTGAGCCTTTCGCATAATCTTTTGATGAAAGTTTTATTTCTAACTTCGTTAGAATTTTAGGTGCTTTTAAGTGAGATTCAAGAAAACAGAAAAGTAATAATTCTCCTGCTTCTCCGTCATTTACATTATAATCCCGAAATTTTGAGGCTGCTTTTCGATACATCTCTCCATATTTTTCATTCTTTTTAAAATCAGCAATATCTTTCCGAGATAAAGAAAAAGAAATGAAATGGTTGGATAGCTCATTGACCAATTCAGGATAACAAAATTGATTGTTTTCAATTTTCAGAATATGCAAATTGAGTTTTGAGTGTGTGTCGGGTACATTACACTCAATCTCTTTGTAAAAGAGTTCTAAAAACGATTCATTTATGGTAGATTTTAATTCCATTTAATACCCTATTAAAACAATTCCTTTCAATGGTAATTGCAATCTTCCACTTACATACAGCGTTTCCAAAAACTGAAAGATTGATTTAAAGTCGTCCGAATTGTGATAATGATTTCTAACCGCGATAACCAAATACTCTACATTTGGCATCATACAAGCCTGAAAAATATCTTTCAAAAATTGATTGTTTCTGTATGCTCGTCCTGCTTCAACTTCTATTACAATTTTTCCGTCTGCACTAACGGCATCTGCATCAAAAAACTTATCAATTCTGTTGTTGATACTGAAAAGAACAGGAACTTTTATTTTATCAATGCTTGCTTTACTTTTTTCAACTTTGAAATTCAGCATTTCTAAATCTTCCGAAATTACACGCAAAACTCCATCACTGCTCAAATTGTTGCCTGGCGCTTTTATCTGCTCGTAATTTTTCTCAAAACAAGAAATTACTGCTCCGCTTTCTTCGGTTATACCGAATGAACGAGGAAAAAGTTGATATAC
>JBDHYS010000120.1:0-5586 GCA_039811505.1 Paludibacteraceae bacterium
CCATATTGATGTCAATTACTTGTGCTCCATCTTCCACCTGCTTTCTGGCAACTGCCAAAGACTCTTCGTATTTTTTATCATTGATTAATCGCAGAAAAACCTTTGAACCAGCCACATTACAACGCTCTCCAATATTCAAAAATAAAGAATCATTATTGATAACAACTTCTTCTAAACCGCTGATGTGCATATTGGAATCGGACTTTTTTGGTTGCCTTATTTCTGCATTTTTTATCAGTTCGTTGTATTTTGCAATGTGTGCAGGAGTTGTTCCACAGCAACCTCCAATAATATTGACCAATTTTTCATCAAAATATTCTTTCACTTGCACTGCCATTATTTCCGCAGTTTCATCGTACTCTCCAAATTGATTGGGTAAACCTGCATTGGGATAAGCACTTACGAAATAAGGTGCTCGTTTGGATAATTCTTGCAAATAAGGTTTTAAATCTTTTGCTCCAAAGGAACAATTTAATCCCACAGAAAGCGGATTGGCATGTGAAATAGAGGTGAGAAAAGCTCCGATGGTTTGTCCGGAAAGTGTTCGTCCACTTCGATCGGTAACAGTAACTGAAATCATCAATTCCACCGTTTTTTTGCACTCTTTCATTGCTTCATTCGCCGCAAAAATAGCCGCTTTTGCATTTAAAGTGTCAAAAATTGTCTCTATCAACAACGCATCAACGCCGCCATCAATTAATGCCGTTGCTTGTTCTTTGTAGGCAATAACTAAATCATCAAAGCTGACAGCACGAAAAGCAGGATTGTTTACATCCGGCGACATCGAAGCGGTTTTGTTGGTTGGTCCCATTGCACCGGCAACAAATCGTGGTTTTTCAGGTGTAAGAAGTGTGTGTGTATCGGCAACTTGACGTGCTAATTTAGCTGCCTCAAAGTTTATTTCATACGAAAAACTACTCATCCCGTAATCTTCCATTGAAATTCGTTGTGCGTTGAACGTGTTTGTTTCGATTATATCGGCTCCTGCCGCTAAATATTTGTCGTGAATTTCGGAAATGATGGCAGGTTGCGTTAAAACCAGCAAATCATTGTTCCCTTTTTGTGGTTTCTCAACGTTAGCAAATCGCTCACCTCGGTATTTTTTTTCATCTAATTTATATTGCTGAATCATTGTTCCCATCGCGCCGTCAAGGATCAAAATTCTATTTTTGAGTATTTCTTTCAGTTTCATTTTTCTAAAATATTTATTTTCAACACAAATCTACACAAAAAAAATGGTTTTGTAGTTTTCTATTTGAAATTAGTTTAAATATAAAACGATAAAACATATAACAAATACAGTATAGTAGATGGTTCATTTTTTTTGAATGTTTCTCTTTTTAATTGAATAATGCCGTTTTATTTCTTATTTTTGTTATTAATTTTAAGAAAATGTATCGGAGTTAAAATTTTGAAAGATGAGAAAATTAAAAATTAAAGAATTAAATCGGTTGACGAACGAAGAATTTCAAGAAAAAGAGAAATTGCACCTAATTGTTGTGTTGGACAATGTGCGAAGTTTGTTCAATGTGGGTTCTGTTTTCAGAACCTCTGATGCGTTTCTAATTGAAGAGATTTTTCTGTGTGGAATTACCTCCACACCACCGCATACTGAAATTCATAAAACCGCATTAGGAGCTGAAACTACTGTAAAATGGCGTTATTTTCAAAAAACGGAAGATGCAGTTTCGTATCTGAAAAATGAAAATTGGAGCGTTGTAGCAATCGAACAGGTAGAAGGAAGTACGATGCTTTCTGATTTTGATTTTAATGCAAACGGAAAATTAGCTGTTGTGTTCGGGAATGAGGTAAAAGGAGTGCAACAATCTGTTGTAAATCTGTGTGAAAATTGTATCGAAATACCTCAATTTGGTACAAAACATTCATTAAATATCAGTGTTACTGCTGGAATTGTAATTTGGGAATTTGCCAAAAACAGATTGTGAAATAAACACACAAATCATTTTTTTCTTTCAGCAAAATGCATTAATATTGTAACTGAAAAACTTAATATCGAAACTGTTTTGGAGAATACAATTTATAGTCAGTTGTCAGCATTTATGCTCGGAGCATGCTTTATTTTTATGGTAGGCAGTGGAATCTACTTATCTTGTTTAAATGCTCCAAATCGATTACAAAAACTGCTAAGTTATATTTTTTTCTTTTTTGCCGGTCTGTTTCTCAAAGATTTATTGTTTATTTTTCCATACTTCAACACTTCGGAATATTTGTACAATTTATCGTTATCTTTCGACAATGTTGGTACGCCCATTTGTGCCCTTTACGTATTGGAAATATTCCGACCGAAAGCTGCAAATCCTCGTATAAAGGTATTTTCCTTTTTGCCTTTTATTATTTTCATTTCACTATATGCTTTTACCCGCTCAGAAGTGATATTAATTTCCAATTACGTTTTTACCGCAGGATACGGAATTGTGGTTTGCATTTATTTTCTTATCCAAGCTCCCAAATACAACAAGTACATTTCTGAAAATTATTCGTACACCGAAAACATTGATTTACATTGGATATATAAGCTCATAGTTCTTTTTGTAGCCTATATTATTGCATGGCTTGTGCTTAGTTTATTTGCAAATAATCATCTTCTCGACACGCTCTATTACACCCTTTCGCTCTTTGTTTGGATAGTAGTTTTCGCAACCGGATATAAACAAGAACCTATCAATATATTTGAAAATGGTTGCACTAAAAAACAACGGTATGAGCTTCCCGACTTTACTCTCAGTCTAACCGAATTGATGACAAAAGAGCAACTATTCCTCAACAATAAGCTAACTATCTGCGATTTGGCAAACTCGCTTAATACTAATCGAAGTTATTTATCTGATCATCTTAATAACGTTCTTGATACTTCTTTTCTTGATTATGTCAATCATTTCAGAATCGAATATGCAACAAACTTACTCGAAGATAGCACAAACAACGACACATTGGAAATAATAAGCGAGAAATCAGGCTTTAATTCTCTCTCCACATTCCGCCGTGCTTTTGTAAAAACACACAATTTCACACCATCCGAATATCGCAAAAAGCACAACTAACCCATAAAAGCAATATTTTCGCACTCAAACAACAATAATTCTCTTCATTTTTTACGTATTGAAGTTTTATTTTACACATTGACACCTTGTGTTTTTTGAATTACTAATACATTTGAAGGCAACAATTTTCAATAATTTAAATATTTTATCAGAATGAGAAAAATGAAAAATTTCGTAGTAATTGCCTTAGCGGCAATGGTTGTGGCTTCCTGCGGAGGAGGCAGTGGTTCTTCGGGCAAAAAACTTGCCTCTAATGAATTTTTGGGCGATTTGCCAAATCTTGTTTATCAAAAAATGCAGAGCGACTCTATTCGTTCAGCCAAAGAAGACGCGGCAACAAAAGACCTGAAATTTACGAGCGAAAGCGATATGAAAAAAGCAATGGCACTTTCCGAGAAATTCAAAGAGGAAAGAAACGCCACGAAAGAAAAGTTCGACGCAGCTGTAGAAGCGCTGAAACCGTCGTTAGTTGGCAAGGATATTCCGGTGAAAGTAGCTGAGGAAGCGGGTTACAAAATTACAAGTTGTCAAATAGCAGACGTTTCCGGCATCACGGTATATGTGGAGTTCATGCTGGAAGTTACTGACGTCAAGGCAATAAAAACGACCTACGGAGGCAAGGATATTATTGTTTCGTGGCAGTATTTGGACAAAAACGATGAACAATTAGGAAGTAACAACACCGCTTACATCAAGCTTTCGGAAAAAGCGAACGGCGGAACAGCAAGCACAAAAGCCGTTATCCACATCAGTCCTAATTTCGTCGATTTTGCAAAAATAAACTTTATTGCAACAAATTAGATAGTAAGGTTTTATCTACTAAATTTTATTTTTAAATTTTAAATTTTTATCAACATGAAAAAAAGAACATTTATCATCAGTATGCTTTGTCTAACTCTGATTGGCGGAAGCATAAACGTTTTGCAGGCTCAGGAAACTAAACAAGAACAACAACAGCCGGAAAAGAAGAAATCTAAACTTGGCTCGTTTGTTAGAAAAGTAGGCGAAGCCACAACCGGTATTAATATGAGCAACGAAACCTTTGCTGTCATACCTTTTGACGCACAAAAGTTGATTAGTATGGAAGTCGTATCGTGTACAGGCAATATAAATACAGGACAGGTGTTGCTAACACTCGCCGTAAAAGCAAAACAAGAGGGAGTAAAAACCAATTTGGGAAAATCCTGTGGCAATGGAAATCAAGAATGTGTTACTGGGTATGACACCAAAGGCACAACCTTTGAAGGGGTTGAAATCGGCACTTTCACAGAAGTAGTCGCACAAAAAGAGTGTCCGTTAAATATCCCTGTGCAGTATAGCTTCGGATTTACCAACGTTCCTGCTACGCTTGCAGTGTTGGAAATGGTTCGGATAGAGTTTTACGTGTATGCAAAATCGGGAAGCGTAGGTTCCAATATGTCGAAAATTGAACCAATACAAGTACGGAATATTCAGATTACTTGGGAATAAACTAAAGAATAGCACATTGATGGCACATTTTTTATTTTGACTTACAGGCTAAAACTATAATTTTAATTTAATTCTAAAAATAATAAAATTTCTTTTTCTAATCTTTTTTAATGTCTATCGCTGTTTTGCATACTTGAAAGTATAAAATATGTGCATTGAGTATGAAAGGTGTTTTTTGAGACGATTTCAAAAAACACCTTTTATTTTGTATTTTTGCAACAATTTGAATCAAATAATTGGAGAAATCATAATAGAGTTTAGATGAAAATAGACAATAACATAAAGGGTGTAAAAGTTGCCAAAAACATAGAAAATAGAATTTTCAAGATAATGGTATTATTATTTGTACCATTTTCGCTTTTGAATGGTCAAAATGGATTGAAAAACGATTTGTATCAAGCATTTCTGACCGAAGATGAAAAAAAATGGGAAAATCTGACATTATCTTTTGAAAAAAATGCAAACCTTACAAATACTGCTGATTTATTGACACTTATTCATTGCTATTATGGTTGGACTTCGGTTCAGATTAGTAAAAATTTAGATAATAAAGCAACTGAAAATATTGAAAAAGTGGAAAAATGGTTGGAATTAATTTTGAAAAACGAACCAAATAATGCACTCGCTCTCAATTATAAAGGCGTTTTTATAAGTTATCAGATTGGAATAAATAAGTTAAAAGCACCTCTATTGGGTAAAAAAAGTCTTACTTATTTGCAAAAAGCTTATTCATTGGATTCAAAGAATGTACAAATACTTTTTGATGCCGGAAATGCAGCTTATTATACACCAAAAATTTTTGGTGGCGATAAAAATGTAGCATTAAAGTATTATAAAAAGGCAATTTCGATAATAGAACAGCAAAAACAAACGGATAAAAACTGGATTTATGTTCAACTTTTGTTTTTAGAAAGTCGATGTAATGAGTTGCTTGGAAATGAAGAAGCTGCTAAAAAAGGATATGAGAAATTGCTAAAAATTGAACCAAATTTCAAAATTAAAGTACGCGGAACGTACAAAAGATAGGTGTATAAATTATTGAAATACAAATGTT
>JBDHYS010000121.1:0-5569 GCA_039811505.1 Paludibacteraceae bacterium
AAAGCCGTTTTCATCAAAAAATTTTAATAAAACTACTCGTGAATGGGGTTGAAGTTGCTCATCAACCGTAGAAACAACCATTGCGGTTGGGTCCAAAGGTTCTTTTGCTATGGCATCATCTAACCATTGTTGAAATAATTCAAACGGATTATTTGAAATTTCATCATCGTTGAGTTGTCCTTTTTTATAATTTTCTCTTAAGTCGCTTATCATTCTGTTTTTTTAGTCTCTTCGACCAATGAAAATTAGTACGTAATAAACCAATGTGGCAAGAGAGCCAAGAGCTGCTGCAACATAAGTGTAAGCAGCAGCACGCAAAGCGTCTTCTGCTGGTCGTTGTGTTTCATAATTGGTTATACCTGAGTTACTAAGCCAAGCCAAAGCACGTCTGCTCGCATCAATTTCTACAGGTAAAGTGATGAAACTAAACAATGTGGTGATGGCAAAAAGTACGATTCCAATTAACAGCAAACTTGGGAAACTTTGAAGTAAAATGATTCCTGCCAATAAAACCCATTGCACCCATTTTGAGGCAAAACTTACTGCGGGAACTAATTTTGAACGCATTTGTAACCAAGCATATCCGCGATGATGTTGCACGGCATGACCGCATTCGTGAGCAGCAACTGCCACTGCAGCAATACTATGTGATGCGTAAACCGGTTCGCTTAAATTGACCGTTTTGTTTGCTGGGTTATAATGATCGGTTAAATGTCCGTTTGTTGAAATAACATTGACATCATTTATTCCATTCTCTTGCAACATTTTGATCGCTACATCTCGTCCTGTCATTCCGTTTGGCATTGGAATTTGTGAATATTTTTTAAATTTCCTTTGAAGATTGGCTTGTACTAACCAACTTGCTAAGGCAATTCCTCCGAAGAGAATGTAGGGTAAAAAAGAAACTGAATATTGTCCTTCCATAATTATGTTTTTTTGTTTGTTCTTTATAATTTGTACAAAAAGAACGCCAAATATTCTATTAGACAAATTGACACGAAAAAAAAACAACCGAACGATGTCGATTGTTTTTAAGTTAATTGTAATTTGTATTTATTTACCGTACATTTTTTCGTAATATTGTTCGTATGCACCGCTTGTAACATCGTCTAACCACTCTTGATTATCCAAATACCAGCGCACTGTGATTTCAATCCCTTCTTCAAACTGAAGAGATGGTTCCCAATTTAATTCGTTTTTAATTTTTGAACTGTCAATTGCATAACGCAAATCGTGTCCTGCACGATCTTTAACGTAAGTAATTAATTTTTCTGATGTTCCTTCCGGTCGTCCTAAAAGTTTATCAACCGTTTTTATTATTACTTTTATTAAATCTATATTTGTCCACTCGTTGAAGCCGCCGATATTGTAAGTTTCTCCTTTTTTTCCTTTGTGAAAAACGACATCAATGGCTCTTGCATGATCCACAACGTATAACCAATCACGCACATTTTCTCCTTTTCCATAAACAGGAAGCGGTTTGTTGTGTCTGATGTTATTAATAAAAAGTGGAATTAATTTTTCAGGAAATTGATATTCTCCGTAATTATTGGAACAGTTTGAAATAACGATGTTTAATCCGTAAGTATCGGCAAATGCTCTCACAAAGTGGTCGGAAGCTGCTTTTGACGCGGAATAGGGCGAATGTGGATCGTAGCTTGTCGTTTCGGTGAAAAGCGTTTTGTCAAATTCTAAAGAACCGTACACCTCATCTGTTGAGATGTGATAAAAACGGTGATTTTCATAATTTTCTTTCCACGTTTCCTTTGCTGCTTGCAGCAAACTAAGTGTTCCCATCACATTGGTTTGTGCAAAAGTGAATGGATCTTTGATACTTCTATCCACATGGCTTTCGGCTGCAAGATGAATAATATCGGTTATTTTATGCTCTTTTAGAATAGAAAATATTGCCTCAAAATTACAGATGTCTTCTTTTATAAATGTGTAATTCGGTGCATTTTCAATGTCTTTCAAATTGGCTAAATTACCGGCATACGTAAGTTTGTCTAAATTAAAAATATGATAATCAGGATATTTCGTAACAAATAATCGAACAACATGACTTCCAATAAATCCTGAACCACCGGTAATTAAGATGTTTTTTTTCATTTTTTTATTTAATAATTTGTTTATCTATAAATAGTTAACGGAAAAGGTGAAAATTAATTGTTAGAAAGAATTTTAACGCATTCTTTTAATGATTCTTTCCAATGCGGAATGGTTATTTTTAAATCTTTTTTGATTTTTGATTTATCTAAAACGGAAAAATGGGGGCGTTTCACTTTGCTTGGAAATTCTGACGATAAACAGGGCGAAATTGCACAAGTATGTTGGAACAAATTTCTGATTTCAACCGCAAAATCGAACCATGAACAGACGCCTTCGTTGGAGTAGTGATAAATTCCCGAAATGGTTTTGTAACTATTATTTGCAATTAACCCAACAATTATTTTTGCTAAATCGGCTGCGTACGTTGGCGTTCCAACTTGATCGAAAACAACATTCAAACTCTCCCTTTCTGAAGTCAGTTTTTGCATTGTTTTTACAAAATTACCTCCAAATGAGGAATAAAGCCAAGAAGTTCTTAAGATAACAAAATGACATTTTGATTCTATGACGGCATTTTCGCCGGCTAATTTTGTCTTTCCATATACGCCAAGCGGAGCTGTGGGCATATTTTCGGCGTATGGAAAATTGTTTGAGCCATCAAAAACATAATCTGTGGAAATGTGAATGATGGAAGCGTTGTTTTTCTCACAAGTTTCTGCTATGTTTTGTACTGCTTTGTTGTTGATTCGGTCAGCAATTTTAGCATCGTCTTCGGCTTTGTCAACTTGTGTGTAAGCGGCACAATTTACAACTACATCAATTTTATGGTACGAAATGAAACTTTCCAACATTTCTTTATTGGTAATGTCAAGTTCGTTTACATCAGTGAAAAAATAATTGTCCGTTGGATTTTTTCCCATTTGCACTCTTATTTCATTTCCAAGTTGCCCGTTTGCACCGGTTATAAGTACGTTTTTATTCATAAAGATTGATTGAATAATCAAATAATTTGGGAGCGTTTTTTAATGTTGGATTTTTTTTGTCTTTTTCTGAAAGGATAATATCTTTTTCTGGAATTTTCCAATCGATGGCAAATTCTTTTTCATCGAAAGCAATTGCTCCTTCATGTTGTTGGGAGTAATAATTATCACATTTATATTGAAAAATGGCTTCATCGCTCAACACAACAAAACCGTGAGCAAATCCTCTTGGGATAAAAAATTGGCGTTTGTTTTCATCGCTGAGTTCCACAATCACGTGTTTCCCAAATGTGGGCGAACCTTTCCGAATGTCAACAGCCACGTCTAAAACTTTCCCTTTTACCACACGCACCAATTTACTTTGAGCAAACGGTGGAAGTTGAAAATGGAGACCACGTAAAACGCCATATTTTGAACACGATTCATTATCTTGCACAAAAGTTGTTTTACAAACTTCTTCTTCAAATTTTTTCTGTGAAAATGCTTCAAAAAAATATCCTCTGCTATCTTCAAACAAGCGAGGTTCAAAAATTTTTACTTCTTTTATTTCTGTATCAATGATTTTCATCTCCCAATTTTTTGTTTTTTTTCGATACTTTCTATCGATTATTTTTTCAAAAGCCGCATTAGATATTGTCCGTATTCATTTTTAATCATTGAATTGGCTATGGATTGTAATTTTTCGTCATCAATCCAACCATTTCGCCACGCTATTTCTTCCAAACAAGAAATTTTTAATCCTTGCCGTTTTTCCAGCACTTCAATAAATGTGGACGCTTCGGAAAGTGAATCGTGCGTTCCTGTGTCCAACCAAGCAAATCCACGACCAAGTAATTGAACTTTAAGCTGTTTGTCTTTCAAAAATCCTTGATTTACAGTTGTGATTTCCAATTCGCCACGAGCAGAAGGTTTGATGTGTTTTGCAACTTCTACCACTTTGTTGGGATAAAAATAAAGTCCCACTACTGCGTAATTTGATTTTGGATTGTGAGGTTTTTCTTCTATGCTGATTACGTTTCCATCTTTGTCAAATTCAGCAACTCCGTATCGTTCCGGATCGTTTACATAATATCCAAAAACTGTGGCATTGTTTCTCTCTTCGGCTTCTTTCAGTGCTTCCTTCAGCATTGAAGGGAATCCGTGTCCGTAAAAAATATTATCGCCTAAAACCAAACAGGCAGAATCGTTTCCAATAAATTTTTCGCCAATGATAAAAGCTTGTGCCAAACCGTCCGGACTTGGTTGTTCGGCGTATTCAAACTTCACTCCATAGTCATCGCCATTTCCCAATAAACGCTTGAAAGAGGGTAAATCTTCGGGCGTGGAAATGATAAGAATTTCCTTTATTCCTGCCATCATCAAAGCAGAAATAGGGTAATAAACCATCGGTTTGTCGTAAATTGGAATTAATTGTTTTGAAACTCCCTTTGTAATGGGATAAAGTCTCGTTCCAGAACCACCGGCAAGAACAATTCCTTTCATATTTTTCTATTTTTATTTGTTTTTTTGTCTGACAAGCAAAAATACAACAATTAATCTTAATTATTACCATTTATTTCGTTCGGTTGCTGTAATTAATTGAAAAATTAGACGATTTTATGGAGTTCATTTTGTATTTTTGCAAAAATGAAAGTGAAAGCAATTGCTGTTATTGGGAATTGGACAGTTTTCACTGTTTTAGAGAAATTTTAAATAAATCGGTTTTTTTGAGTGAGAATAGATAAGACAATTTACAATTTTATGACAAAATTTTTTCTTGGATTCAAAGATGAGTTTAAGAAAAATCGTGTTGTGAAGATGATCAATGAGATGTTGATTGACTTTGGCGGATTGATTTTGTTTACGGGTGAAGTTTTGAAACAATTTGTAACTCCGCCTTACGAAGGAAAGGAATTGCTCAATCAATGTTATAAAATTGGGAATAAATCGTTTGTGTTGGTGTCGATTACGGGTTTTATTATGGGTTTGGTTTTGACGATGCAAACTCGCCCTATTTTAATAATGTTTGGTGCTCAATCTTTGATTCCGGGTATGGTTTCTATTTCCGTTTTTCGTGAGATTGGACCTGTTGTTACGGGATTGATTTGTGCCGGAAAAGTGAGTTCGGGAATTGGAGCTGAAATTGGAGCGATGAAAGTTACGGAACAAATTGATGCAATGGAAGTTTCGGGAACAAAACCGCTAAGTTATGTTGTTGCAACGCGTGTAATGGCATCAATTATTATGGTTCCTTTGCTTGTTTTTTTCTCAGAAGCGTTAAGTTTGTTTGGCTCTTTTCTTGCCATAAATTTATCCGAACCGATGAGCTTAAGACTTTACATTATCAATGCTTTTGAATATTTAGATTTTATTGATGTGTTGCCAAGTATTATCAAATCGGTGTTTTTTGGTTTCTTTATAGGGATTATCGGAACTTGGAAAGGTTATCAAGCCGGACTTGGTACAGAATCGGTTGGGAATGCTGCTAATTCTGCAGTTGTGGCGGCTTCATTTGCCATTTTTATTGTCGATTTAGTGGCAGTTTTAGTAACCAATATGAT
>JBDHYS010000122.1:0-5503 GCA_039811505.1 Paludibacteraceae bacterium
GTCTGCTTTCTCTAATTCTCTTTCTGTTCCTCAAAAGCAAGATAATAAAATCTTCCCCGATCCTTCATTGGATCCAAAAAAGGAGAATCAAATCCCGGTTGGAAACGGGTTGTGGGTGCTGTTGTTTTTCGGAGTTCTATATGGAATGATCAAAAAATAGTGGTGTAAATTTCTCTTAAATTCTTTTCAAAATTTTCATTAAATCTTTCCTTTTTTATAATCATTCTAAGCAATAATTGAATTTCTATTCAATTATGCGAAAATAAGAATGATTTTAATTCTTTTAGACAAATATACCAAGTTAATTCCTTATTTGTTGAAAATTAGTGATTTATCGTTTCTTTTCACTAATTATAAATTCTCAATATCAGGGTTTGTATAACAAATAATAAAAATGAACACTATTTTATTTTATTTTGTATTACTTTTGCATATCATATTATATTGTGTGAAAAACAATGTTATGAAATTAAACTAATCCAAGTCAAACCAAACTCTTAATATTACATCTTGTATTTAATTGTTATGGTGATGTAATAGTTGTATCTCCTTTGTACAATTCTTTTTCATCATCACAGTAAATGTTTAATGTTGAAAGATTGATAATAGAACAATCGATAAAAGAATAGATTCTCTATATATGAAACAAAAAATTTTATTAATATTATTTATTTTAACTGTTGTAGTCTCTTCATTTGGGCAAATCGCTCAACGGGGCACTGCTACAACTGCAACATCGGCATCGGGAGGTACTATTACTATAAATAAACCAACTGGAGTGCAAGCTGGAGATATAATGATTGCAACCATTACGAGAGCAGCAACAAGTGGAAATTCATCTCTCAATGGTTGGACACTCGTTTCAAGTCAAAGACACCCTTCGGTTACAAGATTTACAACTGTTCTTTACAGAGTAGCAGATGGAACAGAAGGTAGCTCTTTTTCTTTCAGTAAAGGTTCAAATGTTGCTGCTGTAGGTTCAATAATTGCTTTTTCAGGTATTGATGCATCAAATCCTTTTGCTGTAAGTCCTGGTTCATTTAATACAGGTACAAGTACAACTGCCTCTGCGAATGAAATAAATAATGTTCCTGCTGGTTCGGCTATCGTATTTTTAGCATCAAGTAATGGTAATTCAGCAGATTATTATTCAAATTGGAGTGGTTCAGATCCTTCGTTTACTGAAATTGTGGATGAAAGATATTCTACTACCCTTTCAATTGGTAACGCTTGGGGGTTAAAAACTTCTACTGGTAATACATCTAATAGAACTATAACGCTTGCATCAAGTTCAAGTCAGGCATGGGTGGCTATGATGATAGCTTTGCGAGATCCTATTCAACAATACACTGTTCCTGACGGAATGGGAAACTTGAAAATTCAAACTTGGGGTGGCGGTGGTAAAGGTGGTTCACGCACTTCGAATGGTGGCGGTGGCGGTGGTGGAGCCGGTGCTTACTCAGAAAGAACTATAAGTGTGGTTCCCAATACTACATACTACTATTATATAGGTAAAGGTAGTACTACAACTTCTGCAGGCGAAGATAGTTGGTTCTCTTTAAATCATGATGGTACCAATCCGATTACATTGGCAAAAGGTGGACAAAGTGTTGCTGATAACACCACCACTGGAGGTGTCGGTGGATCTGCTGCAAGTGGAGTGGGTGGAAAAAAAAACAGTGGACAAGATGGAGCTAATTCTGTAAGTAATAATGGAGGTAAAGGTGGCGATTCTCCTAATGGAGGAATAGGGGGAGCTGGTGCTTCTTCTCAAGGAAATGGAACGGCTGGTGCTGTGCCCGGTGCCGGTGGAGGTGGAGCAAAAAGAACATCAAGCGGTACGCGTAACGGTGGTAACGGTGGAGATGGAGGTGTAATTATAACCGCAACTCCTCCGCTTTGGGGTTCTGGTTCGCGTGACTTATACCCACAGGGAGTTCAAGGAGGGCGTGCTTTTCTACGTGCAAGTAATTTGCAAGACGCTGTTTTTCCTTTTCCAACTTTAGGTACACATTATGTCTATGCGGAAGTTGGAGAACAAATTGCATTGGCTACTTCTGCACAAGCATTCGGGACAACAAATTATGACCGAAATGCAAATAGAGCTAATATTAAATTATACGATCCAAGTGGAAACCAAATAACGTTAACAGTAGGTAATAATGCGGATGTTTTTGGTAAAATTCCGGATAGAACAGGTGAAATTGCTGGTCCACAACTACCGGGTCAAACGGGCGGTAACAGGTATACTCCTATTTATTATACAGCTACCGTTTCAGGGGTTTACAAAGTTGAGTTTCTTGGAACAAAAAGAACCAATAATGAAAATAATAGAAATTCTTATGTAGCTGCTGATGATAATTGGACACAACCTGCATCTACTAATTATCTTTCAGCTTGGGACATTTCTGTTGCAAGGCAAACAAATTCAGTATGGAATTGGGTTACAGGTAGAACCTATTCACGCGTGTTGAATATGGATAATCCATCTTATGGAGGTATTTCAGGTAGTGATTATGCTAATTTTAGACCAAATAGTGGTTTTTATGGAAATTTTAAAATACTGACGAGAGATGGTTTTATCTTCAATGTGAATAATAACGGTATGCAAGGGATATCTTTTACATTTATGTCGAATAATAAAGGATTTTATGACACCGATCCTTTGGTACCTTCGTATAAAAGTAGAGCAGCATCAACTGCTGCGGATATCACAGATCATTATTATGACCCAAGATTACAATGCGCTCCTGAAATTTTTACACAGCGAATGTATTACGCGCTGCCAGATCCGAATATGCCTGAATACGCATTAGGAGGCACAGACAATGACACTTGTTGGTTGAAACCCAAAAGGGCAAAACTTAATTTAGGCCAAGATGATGTGGTATTTGAGGGTGCAGATGGTCAAGGGGAGTGGTCGGCAGGTAGCAAAGGTGGTTATTTTGTGTTTGAAAGTACTGAAGGCGTAGAATACAATATTGTAATATCGCCTACTGGTTATGCAACACGTACTATACATGGTTACATTCAACGAAATCAGATTGATGAAAACGGTGTTGTAAAAATTTATTGGGATGGGAAAGATGGAAACGGAGTTGCTTTGCCGGTAGGTACCAATCCTGGCTCGGTAAATATACAATTGCAGGGAGCAGAAGTCCATTTCCCTTATGTAGATGTAGAGTTAAATCATGCTGGTATAATAATCGAATTATTAAACGAGGACTTAGATGGTGTTGAGTCTGATCTTGTTTTTTGGGATGATAGCAATTTAGCAGACGTTAGTGGTTACGGGTCAAATCCAAGTCCAAAGAACAACAGTCACTTACCGCCTACAAATAGCACGGGAATTTCAAGTAATACGAATGGACATATATGGGGAACTGGAAGTACTGCAACTGCGGGTCCTTTTGGAGATAACAGAGGTATTGATACGTGGACTTTTATTAAAGGAGATTCTTTTTCACATAGCTTCCAAGTAACCATAAAAGAGGCTGATTTGAAAATTTCTCAATTAACTGCTGATAAATCCAATTTATTTGTTGGAGATGAGGTAACCTATACAGTGAAGGTTAAAAATGATGGAGGTCCATCAGATGCCGATGGTTCTGTTTTCCATTTTGTTGTTCCACAAGGTTTTGTTCCATCTGATGTCAATCCCATAACATTTAATGGTAATGGTTGTGGAACGCAAGTTAGTGGAAAAGAGTTAACATACAATGGAGTTACGAATACATTTGTTTCTACATTAAATCTTCCAAAAGATTGTGAAATCACGTACACTATAAAAGTAAAAGTGACAGATGGGGCAAATGGTGGTGCCGATAAAGCAAAAGCAGGGATTCTTCGTCCCGATGACATATATGACCCAGACGGAACCAATATTAGTGATCCGGAAAATCCTCTTGGTGATTGGATAAACGATCCAATAGATATGGTCAATTATTTTTATCCTCCATTTGATCCATTTATTGAGGCAGAATACAATGGTTTGCAAAACTCAAATAATGTCGCAGATAGTCCACTAAATGTAATAAAAGTAGTGGCGTATGATGATATTAACCAAACTCCTTTTAGAACTCCCGTAGCTGGCAATATTTTAACAAATGATAGAAATGTAGATGAAGTAACTGCTGTTTCTTTCAACGGCGTACCTATATCTTTTAATGTTGAAACAGCATTAATAAAAGATGGAATCCCATACGGAAAAATTACTATTAAAACTGATGGAACTTATACTTTTACACCGGATGCATCATTTAGTGGTAATGTGCCACCAATTTCTTATACAGCTAAAAATAATACCGGCAATGTAGATGACTCGGCAAACTTATATATTGTTGTAGCTTCTCCTTTCAATAACGCAGGCTTGAATAATCCGCCCGTCGCAAACCATGATACAGAAACCGTACAACAAGGACATACAACATCAGTGAAACCTCTTGCAAACGATAGCGATCCAGATGGTGATAATATCTCAATATCAGTAGTTAATGCATTCATAGATAATTCGGGTACGCCTAAACCAATCAGTACCAATAATGGTTCACCAACTACTGTCTATGCAGATGCTGCTGGTACTATCGTTGCTGGTACAGCCTATTGGGATGTAGTCGCAAAGAAAGTTGTTTTTACTGCTCACTCAACATTCAAAGGTGAGGTTCCGTTTACGTATGAAATAACAGACAATCATTCTCCTACTCCTGAAACAGCACATAGTACAATTAATATTATTGTAACAGAATCTCGTAGGGTTGATATAGTAGCCAACGACGATGCTAGAACCTTTGTACAAGGCACTCCTTCTGTAGTGGGAGATGTCAGCATTAACGATACTTGGAGTGGAACTAACCCCAAAATAGCGATTGCGTCTGTAACAATTGAAAACACAACTACTCCTCTTGTGTTAGGTTCTGAAACTTCAATTACCGGAGTGGGTACAATAAAATTAAACGATGATGGCACTTATGAATTTAAGCCATTACCAAGTTTTATTGGAACAGTACCTGTTGTTTATACTGTAACCAATGATGAGGGAATTGCCGATAAAGCAACACTCTATCTAACTTCTATTCCACCTTTTGCAGAAGATCGTTATTGGGTAGGTAGTATTGATAATGATTGGACAAAAGATGGTAATTGGACTACGAATGTTCCTGATCCCGGGGATAATGTGATTTTCTCTACAACCGAAAATGGAGGTGGAGTTCCTACAGTGCGTGATTTGTATGTACCATCATCTCCGGTTGTGATTAATAATTTGGTAAATGAAACAAATAAGGCATTAGTAATTCCTCCAGCAACGAGTATTACTATAAGAGGTGTTGTTACAGGCTCTTCTACTCCTAATGATGTTGACAAAATTCAAATACAAGCAAGTAGTAACGGAACAACACCAAACGGCACATTTATCGTGCTTTATGGTTGTGATTACGACAACGTTGTGTATGGAACGGTACAGCTTTATGCACAAGGCGAAGAAATGAGCGGTGCAAACGATTTT
>JBDHYS010000123.1:0-5500 GCA_039811505.1 Paludibacteraceae bacterium
CACCACTATTTCGGATTGTTTTCTTTCAGCTTCCGAATTAAATTTGAGCGATCGTGCAACCGAACTTTTTACTCTTTTTGATTTGTTTATCAAACACAGCAAATCCGAAGAAAAATTTGACACGTTTGTTTTTTGGGGTGAAATGTTGCTGACCGACTTCAACGATGTGGATAAATACATTGTGGATGCCACGCAGCTTTATGCTAATATTAAAGGTTTGAAAGAGATTGATTCACTTTTTGATGTTTTTAGTGAAAAACAAAAAGAAGCTATTACCTATTTTTGGGAACATTTTTTACCCAATGCACCAAATAAATCAAGGGAAGATTTTATTTCTATTTGGAAAATTTTGTTGCAGATTTATCAAGATTTTCACTCGCAGCTCATAAAGCAAAATTTAGCTACAGAAGGAATGATTTTCAGAAATGTAGCCGAGAAATTGGTAAATAATGAAGAAATTCCATTTTTCAATGATAAGCAATTTATTTTTATCGGTTTCAATATGTTAAATCCTTGTGAAAAAATCCTTTTTGACAAACTCAACAAACAAAATAAAGCCGATTTTTATTGGGATTATGAGTCGGCAGAACTACGCGATCCTGAGAATCAAGCATCAAAATTTTACGAATCCAACACGCAACAATTTAAATCAAAACACGTGATTGATGCAGAGGAATTTTTGATGAGTGAGAAAGAATTTGAAGTCATTGCAACACCATCTACAATCGGTCAAACGAAAGAAGTTTATCGGATTTTAAACGAAAAAATGAACCAAAACAACGAAATTGAATCAAATTGGCTAAACACAGCAGTGGTGTTACCAAATGAAAATTTATTGATTCCACTGCTTTATTCTTTACCAGAAAACATTGATAATGTGAATATTACAATGGGCTATCCATTAAAATCCACCCCCATTGTAAGTTTTGTAGAGTTGCTTTACGAATTACAAAAAAGAATTAATTCTGAAGGATTATTTTATTATAAGAATGTGATAAATATTCTAAATCATCAATACATTAACACTTTACATGGAAAAGAAAGCCAAAAAATAGAGACAGAAATTTCAAAATACAATATAATTTATGTGGAAAAGGAAAAATTTCAAAACAATGACCTGTTCCAAACGATATTTGTTCAATGCACTTCGTCAACATATTTTTTAGATTATTTGTTGGACGTCATAAGAAAGTTGAATAAAGTTTGGTTTTCATTTTCGGAAGAATCTGAAAACAAAAAGCAATTTCAAATCGAATCACAAATTTTATTCAGTTATTACGCCGCATTAAATAGATTAAAAGATGTTTCAAAGGTATTTAATGTTGATGAAAAAGTTTCGATTGATGCGATTATTCGGTTAATTCGTCAATTCACATCGACTATTTCCATCCCTTTTGAAGGAGAACCTTTGAGCGGTTTGCAAATTATGGGAATGCTCGAAACGCGCACTTTGGATTTTGAAAATCTGATAATTTGTTCCTTCAACGAAGGTGTTTTTCCTAAAAAATCAAATATCAATACGTTCATTCCTATGAATTTACGCCGAGCTTTTGGAATGCCCGTTTCAGATTTCCACGATGCAATCGCCGCCTATAATTTCTACAGATTGGTACACAGAGCAAAAAAAATATTTCTCCTTTACGACACAAGAAACGATGGGATAAAAACGGGTGAAATAAGTCGGTATTATCACCAATTACACTATCATTACGGAGCTATTTTCAATCATATTTCATTATCAAATGAAACTTCTATCGAATTGGAAAGGAAAATTGAGGTACAAAAAACTCCAGAAGTGATGGAATCGATGAACGCTTTCTTGAGTGATGAAAAAAACGCACCGGCACTCTCAGCCTCTTCCATAAACACTTATTTGAATTGTCCTTTGCAGTTTTATCTTTCCACCATTGAAAAAATCAAAGAAATTGATGAAGTTACCGAAACTATAGAAGCAAGTATGTTTGGCGATATACTTCACAAAACGATGGAGCTAATTTACAAACCTTTTGAAGGCAAACAAATAGAAAAAGATGATTTAGAGCCGTTTGTGAAAAATCCGGATATAATTGACGAAGCCATAGAAGATGCTTTTGCCAATAAATTTTATAAAAAAGCATTAAAATCAAAGGTCAAATTGGAAGGAAATAATCTTTTAATTGCCCGAGTAATCAAAAATATGTTGTTCAAATTATCAAACAAGATATTGCTGAAACTCCTTTTCAGTACATTCAATCGGAAAAATTGATTCATTCCAAAATTCCAATTCAAGGCGGAAAGCAATCTGTCAACTTAAAAGGATTTATCGACAGAGTGGATAAAAAAAACGGAATAATTAGGATTGCCGATTACAAAACAGGTTCATCAGGCAATTTATTATTCGATTCTGTAGATGAACTATTTAGCAAAACCATTAAAAGTCAAAGTAAGAAAAAACCAAGGCATATTTTGCAGGTTTTTTTATATAGCTTATTGCTTGAACAAGAGGAAAAAGTGAAAGCAAAACCAACTATTTTTTATGTTAAAAATATATTTAAAGAAGATTTTTCATCTACTATATCACATAAAGGAGAAGGTGCGGTCGAGGTTTTTGAAGATCCTTATAAATCCGATTTTGCAGAAAAACTAACAACTTGTTTAGAGGAGATTTTTGATGAAAATATTCCATTTACACAGACAGAAAACATAAATTCATGCGAATGGTGTCCTTTCAAAAAAATATGCAAACGGTAAAAACATGTCCAAAAACATCGAAATAGAACGAAAATTCCTTGTAAAAGGAGCTTTCAAATCCTTTGCGACAAAATCGTATCGAATAATACAAGGTTATCTTATTTTGGATAATAAAAAATCAGTTAGAATACGGATAAAAGGAGAAAAAGGCTATATTACAATTAAAAATAAACCTAACGAAAATGGTTTTAGTACATTTTTTTGGGAAAGTGAAATTCCGATAAAAGAAGCAAACCAACTTTTGATGCTGTGTGAAAATTGCGTCATTGAAAAGACACGATACGAAGTTCCTTTTGGTACAAAGAATTTTGAGGTAGATGTTTTTCACGGAATAAATGACGGATTAATCATAGCTGAACTCGAACTCAAAAACAAAGACGATTCTTTTGAAAAACCCGTTTGGCTCGGAATGGAAGTTACAAACGATAAAAGATATTATAACACATTTATTTCCAAAAACCCATACAAAAATTGGTAAATCAAACTATTTGACAAAAATTTATTTTTTTACACTGAAAACGCATTTTATTTTAGAAAAATTGATTACCTTTGCAAACGCAAATAAAAATGCGGCTGTGGCGTAATTGGTAGCCGCGCTAGACTTAGGATCTAGTGGAGAAGTCCGTGGGGGTTCGAGTCCCTTCAGCCGCACAAAAGTGACAAAAAAGCGTGATAACCTGTTGGTTATCACGCTTTTTTTATTCAATATTATCAGTTTAGGTATATTTCTAAAGTTTTAAATGCATTATTTTTTCATCATTACTCTTATTTTCTTTTCCTTACCTGATTTTGATTAATCCTTTTTATTGAATGGCTACTCAATTAGAAGTAAATGATATTTGAATTTTTCAATTATTGTTTATAAAAAATTATAATTACAATCTTTATTTTAAATTTAATGTTTTTTGTATGAGTTTTAGTTGGATAAATAGTATCATTTTTTTCTTATCGCAAAATGTGTAAAACACATAAAAAGACAAAAATTCATTTTATTCTATTTTGAATTACAATTTAATTACTAAATTTGCACATTCATTATAAAATAACACAAAAAATGAACTAAAATGAGTAAAACGAAAAAAATAATTCTTCAAGAGAATGAAATCCCAACACAATGGTACAATGTTGTTGCCGATATGAAAAACAAACCTTTACCGTTGATTCATCCCGGGACAAAAGAGCCGTTAAAAGCAGAAGATTTATATCCTCTCTTTGCAAAAGAATTGACTCATCAAGAACTGAACACTACCGATGCTTGGATTGATATTCCGGAAGAAATCAGAGAAAAATATGCAATTTATCGCCCTACTCCGCTTGTTAGAGCTTACGGTTTAGAAAAAGCATTGGATACTCCGGCTCATATTTATTTTAAAAATGAAAGCGTAAGTCCTGTTGGTTCTCATAAATTAAACTCCGCATTAGCACAAGCATATTATTGTAAAAATGAAGGAGTTACAAACATAACTACAGAAACAGGTGCCGGTCAATGGGGAACAGCTTTAGCTTTTGCTGCCAAAACGTTTGGATTAGATTTGGCCGTTTATATGGTGAAAGTAAGTTTCAGGCAAAAACCATATCGCCGTTCGTTAATGCAAACTTGGGGTGCAGAAGTAATCGCTTCGCCAAGTATGTCAACAAAAGCTGGGCGCAGAATTATTACTGAAAATCCAACCTATCAAGGAAGTTTGGGAACTGCCATTTCAGAAGCGATAGAATTAGCTTTGCAAACTCCAAATTGCAAATACACGTTAGGAAGTGTTTTGAACCATGTTTCTCTACATCAAACAATTATCGGTTTGGAAGCTGAAAAACAGATGGAAAAAGCAGGAGAGTATCCTGATATTGTGATTGGCTGTTTTGGAGGTGGAAGTAATTTTTCAGGTATTTCGTTCCCATTTATGCGACATAACATATTAGAAGGTAAGAAAACAAGATTTATTGCCGCAGAACCTTCTTCTTGTCCAAAACTTACACGTGGCGTTTTTCAATACGATCACGGAGATGAAGCTGGTTATACGCCTTTGATTCCAATGTACACATTGGGGCATAACTTTTCACCAGCCAACATTCATGCCGGCGGATTGCGTTATCATGGAGCAGGAAGCATTGTAAGTCAATTAATGCAAGATAATATTATGGAAGCAGTTGATATTCCCCAGTTGGAATCTTTTGAAGCGGGCATTTTATTTGCACGCACAGAAGGAATTGTACCTGCTCCAGAATCGGCTCACGCTATTGCATCTGCAATTCGTGAAGCAAATAAAGCAAAAGAAGAAGGCGTTCAAAAAACTATTTTGTTTAATCTTTCAGGACACGGTTTAGTTGATATGGCTGCTTATGATCAATATTTCGATGGAGATTTAAGAAATTATTCTCTATCAGAAGAAGAGATTAAAAGAACAACAGCTGAATTGGAAAAAATAATTTAAGAATTTTAATTTAGAGAATATTTTGATGTAAAAAAAAGGAATTGTTTCAAGCACAATTCCTTTTTTTATATCTATATTTTCATATTTTTACAGTTCCAAATCCACATCATGAAGTTCTTTCCAAGGTAAACCTTGTTTGTTTAATTGTGTCATAAAAGGATCGGGATTAAATTGTTCTACATTGTAAACACCGGCTTTATTCCATTCTCCTTTCAAGAACATCATTGCTCCAATCATCGCAGGAACACCTGTTGTGTAACTTACAGCTTGGGTTCCGGTTTCTTTGTAAGCTGCTTCGTGGCTACAATTATTATAAATATAATAAGTTTTCACTTCGCCAT
>JBDHYS010000124.1:0-5479 GCA_039811505.1 Paludibacteraceae bacterium
TTTACATCAATAAACTCTTCCAAAAATATATCTTTTATTTAAAAATACATTTATTAAAAGTCCAAACCATCAATCGGATGTTGTTAGTTTTTGGATTTATCCTTTTTGCCTTTGGTTTTGGAGCCAACAACGCATTTATAACTACTGTTTATCTAAAAAATGCTTTAATGCATTCTATTTTTATTGGCACTTTGCAAATTGATGCTTATAGTTTGCTAATATTGCTTACTGGTATTGCTATAGCTGGCGGTATGTTTTTGATAAAAGACAATGGCAGATCAGAAAAAAGAGATATTTCAATTGAACATTATATTTTGGCGATTTCAGTTTCGGGAGTTTTATTGATTTTTTTCTCATTTGTACCGATAATAAATGCTCCATTATCACCATCACAATTAGTTGGTGCGGCAATTATTGGGGCAAATTTCCAACGAAAACACGAGCGAATTAACTTCAAATCGTTGCATAAATCGTTTGTAACATTTATACTTCTTCCACTTCTTGTGGCTTTAATCGTCTTTGTAGTTGTTACTATTTTCTACTCCTTCAAGCCCGTTGACTCTGTTACAAAAACTATTTCAGAGTTACCGGAACAACTATCCCATTATCAACTTTCTGTGCAATTTAATTTGCTGATAACGATAATTATTATTGCTTCTGCAATTCTAATTGCATCGTTTGCAATCTATTTTTATTTTAATTCAAAAAAGAAAACAGAAGAACTCCAGAAAAGATGGCAAGAGCAAATTCAGTTTTCCGAATATCAAAAAGCACTTACAGAAATTGAAAAAAATGCAATTCAACTCGAAAACACCAATTTGAGCACTCAATTAGAGGTAAATAGAAATGAATTGATTACTTTCTCATTAAATATTCGAGAGCAAAAACAATATTTGGAGTCGATATACAATTCGCTTCAACATGCTGTAAACAGCAGTGATGTGGGAGAGAAAAATTCCATCATAATGGGTGAACTTAATTTGCTCAAACAAAAAATGAGTTATTCCGGCGATATTGAAAATATATATAAAAAGACAGAAGAAGGTCAGTTGCGTTTTTTAGAGAAACTAAATGCAAAGTTCCCCAATTTAACAGCACAAGAAAAAAGATTAATGGTGTTGCTTAGAATTGGACTCTCAAGTAAAGAAATAGCACCTTTACTTAATATTTCTACAAAAAGTGTAGAAATATCACGATACAGGTTAAGAACGAAATTAGGATTAAACAGAAATGAAAATTTTATACAATTTCTCAAAACTATATAACATTAATTTTAAATTTTAAAATCATGAAAAGAAAAAAAATGTTTTTGTTAACTGCTTTTCTTGTTACAGGTTTAGCATTTGCCCAACAAGATGGAGTAAAGTACGATCAATACGGTATTGAAGTACAGTCGAAAAAACTTAAAAGCGAAATGCAAGATGGAAGGCTTGTTTTTGAATCCGCAGATTCAGAATACAAACTTTGGTATGACGCACGTACTCAAGTGGATTTTGCAAACTATTTTGGAGTAAATCCCGATTATGATCCAATTGGAAATGGAGCAAGCATTCGCCGAGCACGTTTTGCTGTAAAAGCTCAAGTAACAAAAGATTGGTATGGTGAGTTTGATATGGATTTAGCCAATGGAATTGCCGAATTAAAAGATGCTTTACTGCGTTATGACGGAGTAAAGAATTTTGAATTTCAAGTAGGTAACTTTAAAGAAAATTTTTCAATGCAACGAAACACATCGTCTCGTTATTTGCAATTTATCGAACGTCCGATGGTAACATACTTAGCGCCTTCACGTCATCTTGGTGCGAATATTAAATATAGTATTCCGTTGATTTGGGATTCAGGAGGTGTCTTCTTTCAGGAAATAGCAGGAATAGAAGAGGTAACCAATGTACAGGACAACAACAAAGACTTTGGAAGAAGTACAGGAAATTCATTTACAGGAAAAATAGTAATCCGCCCATTGTATAAGCATAACGATATGGGACTGCACCTTGGTGGAGGAATTTCGTACCGCACCCCAAAAGCCACTGACGCCACAGGAGATTTTGGTGGAATGCGTTACAGCACACGTAATTCGACCTCAATCAATCGAAAAAAATATTTGGATACGAATGTAATAAAAGGGGTAGACCACTCTCTAATTTATACTGCTGAATTAGCAGGAAATTATAAAGGACTTCGTTTTGAAAGTGCATACATTGGAAGCAATGTAACTTTGACTGAAGATTCTCCTTTGTTAAATAAAAATGACAAAAAATTTGGAGGTTGGTATGCACAAGCTGGATATTTGTTGTTTGGAGGAATTCAGCGTTATGATTACGGTGGTGCTAAATATAATAGAGTTCAACGTGGACAAAAATGGGGCGATTTAGAATTAACAGCACGTTACGAAACAATTGATTTAAATGATTTCAACGGAGATGTTTTGGGCGGTTCTGCAGAAGCTTATACCGTTGGTCTAAATTTCTGGGTAAATAACAACGTAAAATTTATGTTGAACTATCAATATAACAACAATGATAGATACGCAAACGGAAAAGGAAAATTGTTCGTTGGACACGATGCAGCTGGAAAACCTACAAAAGATTATACTAAAGTTATAGAACCAAACGGTAAAGGTGGAGTGGATTATAGCATGGTGGCATTACGTTGTGAAATAGTATTTTAATAACCTTATAAAATTAAATTAAAATGAAAACAAAAATTTTATTTATAAATCTATTGATTGTATTAGGATTGATAACTGTTTCTTGTGTGGAAGATAAAATTTATACAGGACCTTCAAATATCAGCAAAATAGAAATTTCACCCAAAAAAGTAACTCCGGATGACGCTGTTACCGTGTCAGCAACTATTACAGACTTGCAAGGAGTAACTTCTGCTGATATCGAATATCAAGTAAACGGCGGAGCCAAAACAAAAGTAAAAATGACAGGTTCTGCAGATGTTTATTCAGGTGTAATTCCAAAACAAGCTGATAAATCCGAAGTAAAATTTACAATTATTGCAAATAATAAAGCGAATATTTTAGCAACTTCTGCAGAGCAAAGTTACACTGTAGGAGCCGATCCGATTGATTATAAAATGCTGGTATTGAATGAATTGAATGGGAATGATAAATTCATCGAAATTTTCAACAAAGGAGCAGTTGCTGTGCCATTAAACGGTGTTTATATTGAAAAAGACGGATTAAAAGTGTGGACAGGAAGCGACACACAGAAATTAGCAGCAAACAGTTATTTGCTTTTGTTCAGTGTGGACGTTCAAGCCAATAAACCAGAACACCCTACTGATCAGTTCTTTGGAAGTGGACTTTCAGCTAAAAAAGCAGTTCGCGTTCAATTATTCGATCCTACGGCAAGCAGCATTGATGATTTCAATTTAGTAGGTTACGAAAAAGCAGCTCCAGCATCTTATAGTAGATGGGAAAATGGTACCGGAAAATGGGTTTTTGCAGCAGCGACGCCCGGAGCAGTAAACGTAAAAGGTGATGAAGCTGTACCCGGATTACAATAACAAATAAAGATTTTTATACAAAAAGAGCTATAATAGAAGACCGGAAACGCTTTTCTGGTCTTCTATACAAACAAGTATAAACAAAAAGAACTTATGGGAAAAGAAAAAATGGAGATTGGAGCAATCTCAAAACCAAGATTTGAGTTCCGTTCATTCGGACGTAGTTTTTGTAAACAGGAAAAACGTATGGCACGTCTTTCAGTGCCTGTTCCTGAAAAAGTATGGGAACGCCGAAGTACGGAAACATATATTGTAAGTAGAACAAATGACGTGAACAATACAAAGATTCGTGATGGAAAAATGGATATAAAAACTTACGTTCAAACCGTAGATGGATTGGAACAATGGAATCCGCTGATGAAAGGTGAATTTCCTATTTCTGCTGAAATGTTGAATACAGAAGTTTTTCCAGCTTTCAAAGTGGGTAATTTGCCTATTTTGACCAAAGAAACTTATACGTTGGAAGAATTTTTGGAAATAATAAAATCACATCCCGATTTACAAGCAGTAACAGTAGAAAAAGTACGCTACGGATATATGTTAAACGGCACAATTTGCGAAACGGGTGAAGTATATATCAATGGTGCAATGTTGAAAACGATAAATTCAGAATCAACCGAAGTAGAAGATATTAAGAAAACAATGCAGGATGTTGGTTTGGAGGGTGTTGAAAATATTAACTATCTACAAGCAATCAAACGCGTTATCGGGATGATAGACAAACCATTAGCTAATTAGCTTTTGGTAGTTCAAAACTAAAAACTAAAAGCTAAAAGCCAAACGCCAAACGCTAATTGCTAACAGTCATCTAAATAAAACAAGAAATTATTAAAAACAAAAAAATGGCACAAGAAATAGAAAGAAAATTTTTAGTAGTTGGAGAATTTAAATCTTTAGCTGTTAAAAGCACACGAATCACACAAGGCTATCTCTCATCGGTTCCTGAACGTACTGTAAGAGTACGCTTAAAAGGTGATAAAGGATTTATTACTATTAAAGGAATAGGAAATGATTCGGGTGCAAGCAGATTTGAGTGGGAAAAAGAGATTCCCGTAGAAGAAGTAAACGAACTCTTAAAGATTTGTGAACCCGGCGTGATCGATAAAACACGCTTTTTGGTAAAAGTAGAAGAGCATATCTTTGAAGTAGATGAATTTTATGGTGAAAACGAAGGTTTAGTTGTGGCGGAAGTTGAACTTGTGTCAGAAGACGAGTCTTTTCACAAACCAGAATGGCTTGGTGAAGAAGTTACCGGTGATGTAAAGTATTACAATTCAATGTTGATGAAAACCCCGTATAAAAACTGGTAATGTCAGTCAGTAAAAATAATTTTATAAAAAGTTGCCTGTTTTGTTGCGGGTAGCTTTTTAGTTTTTATTATTTCAAAATCAAATCGAATAAAAAAGAAAAAACATTACGAGATGGCTAAATTAGAACCGGGATTTGATCCACTTGATATGAACAATTATCGCATAGAGAAACTGCCTCAAATAAAAAAGACCGGAGTAGAAAAATGGATGTCTATCGTTGGAGCTCCGATTGCAATAATCTCATTTATTTTGATATATTGGTTTGGAAATTTTGATTTTTTAAATCAAATTAATATCAATCCGGAAACAATTGGAGAATCTGCAATGAAACGTTTTAAGCAGCTGGGAGATAATGATTTGATACGTACAGAAAATTTCTCACGGATAAATTATGCGATGTTGGCAATTTTTGTTGCCTCCATTGTTCTTTGGATTACGGAAGCCGTTCCAAATTATATCACGTCTCTTCTTGTAATTTTTGCCATTGTTCTTACAAATGTAACTACTGAAAAAGAGGCTTTTGCACAATTAGGTCATCCTGTTATGTGGCTTAATATCCTTTCCTTCGTTTTGGCAAGTATGTTGGTGAAAACTCAAGCTGCTAAACGCTTTGCATTGATTGTAATGGTGCGTTTTGGGCGAACACCTGGAAT
>JBDHYS010000125.1:0-5445 GCA_039811505.1 Paludibacteraceae bacterium
GTGGGACGAAGCAATTAATTACGGACATGGAACAGGACATGGGATTGGACATTTTTTGAATGTACACGAAGGACCACAAAACATCCGTATGGACGAAAACCCCATTACACTTCAACCTGGGATGATTATTTCCAATGAACCAGGACTTTATCGCACTGATGAATACGGAATTCGTATTGAAAACTTGGTGCAAGTTATTCCGGCAGAAGAAACCGAATTTGGAGCATTTTTGCAGTTTGAAACGCTAACGCATTGCTACATTGATACGCAATTAATCACAACCGAATTGTTAACAGAAAAAGAACGAGATTGGTTAAATAATTACCATAAAAATGTTTACAAAACGCTTTCGCCTTTCTTGGAAAATGATGAAAAAATTTGGTTAGAAGAGAAAACAAAAGCTATTTAATACGTTTTAAACCTATAAAAGTAGGAGCAAAATTTGTTGTTCCTACTTTTTATTTAAATTAAAAAATCATTGGGTTTATCTATTATTCTAACCTCGATAATCGGGTTTTTCACACTTATTATCCGTGTTTTTCTTCTTTTTTTCATATCAAAAGAGAGAAGAGAAAAATCTTTTATTTCCCTTTGGAACGATTATAAAAAGCAATTAATTTTTGCGTGGAAATTGGAAATCGGATTGTTCAAAAGCGATAAAAATAAAAATATTTTTTCCCAATTTATTGAAATAACTTCCCGTTTTTCGTGGCAACTTCTTCAAGTTATTATCGGAATTTTGTACACAACATTTGGAAATATCTTTTTTCGGGTGAATGAAATAACTTTTAACTATGGAATTACTGCCGTTGATTTAGGAATAAATGGAGCTGTAACAATTGGAAATTATACTGCAGGTTCAACTAATTATTCAGCCAATCACAACAATCCGCTTTTTCGGCACGAATACGGTCATTACATTCAAAGCCAACGTTTAGGGATTTTTTATTTAATCGTTGTGGGAATACCAAGTTTGCAGAGTGCAATTCTTTCCAACAGTCAATCAAACACTCCAAGTCATCTTAATCGATGGTTTGAAGTAGATGCAAGTAAAAAGGGAATACACTATTTTAACAGCCATTCCCTTGTATATGAAGAAAAAAAACAAAGCAAAATTAATTTTCCAACAACAAAAATAAAACATTGGACAGACTTTCCAATTTACATTCCATTGATTGGATTAATCGTTGCAAAAATCAATTTTTTAAGTAAACGAAAATAAAAATAGAATTTACACTTTCTCTTTCAACAGTGCAAAATCAACCACTTCCATTATGTCGTTTACATAATGAAATTTCAATCCTTTAAGATAAATTGCATTGATTTCTTCAATATTTTTTCTGTTTTCTTCACTCAAAATAATATCTGTAATTCCGGAACGTTTTGCAGCCAGAATTTTTTCTTTAATTCCGCCCACAGGCATAACTTTTCCACGCAGCGTTATTTCGCCCGTCATTGCAATGTTTTTTCTTACTTTACGCTTTGTAAAAGCAGAAACAAGTGAAGTTACGATCGTAATTCCTGCAGATGGACCATCTTTCGGAATGGCACCTTCGGGCACGTGAATATGAAATCCGTTTTCATCAATGATTTTTTGATCAATTCCCAATTCTTTTACATGGGACTTGATATATTGTAGCGCAATCATTGCCGATTCTTTCATCACATCGCCTAAGTTTCCCGTCAAAGTTAAGCCGGCGTTTTTACTTGGGCTGTAACTGCTTTCTACAAAAAGAATTTCACCTCCAACGCTTGTCCATGCAAGACCTGTAACAACTCCTGCATAATTATTTCCTTCGTATCTTTCACGATTAAATAATGGAGTTCCGAGATATTCTTTTAATTCATCTATCTGAATTTCAGAATTATATTCATCTTGATTTGCTACTTTCAAAGCAACTTTACGCATCAAAGCGGCAATTTTTCGATTCAATTCTCTCACTCCCGATTCTCTCGTGTAAAGATCAATAAGTTGATTCAACACTTTTTTATTCAACTTAAATTGCTCTTTTTTCAAACCGTGATTTTCTAATTCTTTTGAAATCAGATGTTTTGAAGCAATTTCAATTTTTTCTTCTTGCGTATATCCACTCACTTCAATCATCTCCATTCTATCTCTCAAAGGGCGAGGAATAGAATTTAAATTATTTGCAGTTGCGATAAATAAAACTCGCGATAAATCGTAGTCAACATTTAAGAAATTGTCGTGAAATGAGTTGTTTTGTTCTGGGTCAAGCACTTCCAAAAGCGCCGAAGATGGATCTCCTTTGTAATCGGAATTCAGTTTATCCATTTCATCCAATACAAAAACAGGATTTGACGAGCCTGCTTTTTTGATATTTTGCAATATTCTTCCAGGCATTGCACCAATATACGTTCTTCGATGTCCTCTGATTTCGGCTTCATCGTGCATTCCACCCAATGACATACGCACATATTTTCTGCCCAAAGCTGCTGCTATTGATTTTCCAAGTGAAGTTTTTCCAACTCCGGGAGGTCCATACAAACATATTATTGGTGATTTCATATCGCCTTTCAACTTCAATACTGCCAAATATTCCAAAATCCGTTCTTTCACAGATTCCATTCCAAAATGATCTTTATCCAACGTTTTTCGTGCGTTTTTTAGATTGAAATTGTCTTTTGTATATTCTCCCCAAGTCAAATCGAGCATAAACTCAATGTAATTCAACTGCGAACCATATTCTGGAGAATGTTGGCTCATTCGTTCCAATTTCACTAATTCTTTTTCAAACGATTCGGCAATTTGTTTGCTCCATTTTTTTGTTTTTGCCCTTTCTCTGAAATCAGCAATATCGAAATCAACTCCTCCTTCGCCCAATTCACTTTGAATGGTTTTAATTTGTTGTTGTAGAAAATATTCTCTTTGTTGTTGATCAATTCCTTCTTTCACTTTATTTTGGATAGAGCGTTTTATTTCAATCATTTGTGATTCTTTATTGAGCAAATTCAATAATTCATAACCACGTTTTGAAATATCTTCCATCTCCAATAAACGTTGTTTTTCCTCCACGTTTAATCCAAAATTGGCAGCAATATAATTGATTAAAAAAATCGGATTTTCGATGTTGCGAATAGCAAACGTCATTTCCGGTGGGACAACACCTGAATTGTCAATTATTTTTATCGCAATATCGCGTATTGACGAACTTAATGCAACGAAATCTTTATCTTTTACATCAGGAACAATTTCATCTGCAAGAGTGATTTTTGCACGTAAAAACGGTTTTTCAGTTACTTGTTCTTGTAGAAAAAAACGTTTTTTCCCTTCAAGAATGACCGTTGTTGTGCTGTCAGGCATTTCGAGTACACGCACAATTTTTGCAGCAACTCCCATTTTATACAATTGATCAAAAGTTGGGTCTTCAATCTTTTTATCAATCTGTGTACAAGCTCCAATAATTCCATCGTTTTCTTGTGCTTTCCGAATTAATCGGAGTGATTTTGGTCGTGCTACTGCCACCGGAACCAAAACACCCGGAAAAAGAACAATGTTTCTCAATGGTAAAATTGGAAGTTCATCTCCAGAATTTAATTGAATATCTGTCGGATTTTCTTCTAAAGAAATTATCGGGAACACTTCTGCTCCTCCTACTATATCATCTGTTAATAATCTTTCGTATTCTTTGCTCATCTGTTTACTAATTCTGTCGTTTTGAAATAATTTTCATAATTAATGACAATTTGTCATCAATTAAATTGTAATTTATCGAATGTGCCTTTTGAAAATGGTGTTACACTATCTTCAATTACATTTTCTACTATATTAATAATGAATAAATCAATTGTTATGCCAAAGAAAAAAAGGCATAATTGAATGGAATGGGAATATCTTTTTACAATCTGAAATAAATAAAATAACTGTGTGATTTATCCCTAAGCAGATAAAATTCACACAGTTTGTATTAAGTTTGAGATTCGACTAAAGAGATTGTTTTACTTCAATTTCTTCAAATGACTCAATTATATCGCCTTCTTGAAGGTCGTGATAGTTTTTGAAACTAACTCCACACTCAGAATTGACCCCAACCTCTTTCACGTCTTCTTTATAGCGTTTCAAAGAGTCCATTTCGCCGGTATGAATCACAATTCCATCGCGAATTAGACGCAGTTTGTTTCCTCGTTTAATTTTTCCTTCACGCACAATACAACCTGCAATAGCACCAACTTTCGTAATTCTGAATACTTCTTGTATTTCAAGTGTAGCCGTTATTTCTTCCTTAATTTCAGGAGAAAGCATACCTTCCATAGCCGATTTTATCTCTACTATTGCATCGTAAATAATCGAGTACAAACGAATGTCAATTTCTTCTTTTTCTGCTAATTTTCTTGCAGATGCAACAGGTCTTACTTGAAAACCAACTATCAGCGCATTCGACGCTGCTGCTAATAAAATGTCTGAATCCGATATAGCTCCTACAGCTTTGTGAATCACATTTACTTGAATATTTTCAGTAGATAATTTCAACAATGAATCGGCAAGTGCTTCTACAGAGCCGTCCACATCTCCTTTTACAATAAGATTCATCTCTTTAAAATCGCCTAATGCAATGCGCCTTCCCAATTCATCTAAAGTAAAATGCTTCTTCGTTCTAATACTTTGTTCACGTTTAAGTTGCTCCCGTTTGTTGGTTATTTCTTTTGCTTCTTGCTCCGTATCCACCACATTAAAAATGTCTCCGGCTTGCGGTGCTCCGTTTAATCCAAGAATTAATACCGGCTCTGAAGGTTTGGCTACTTCGATTCTCTGATTTCTCTCGTTGAACATAGCTTTTATCCGTCCAAAACTCGTTCCTGCCAGAATAACATCACCTTGTTTTAATGTTCCGCTTTGAATTAGAATTGTAGAAACATAACCTCGTCCTTTGTCTAATTCTGATTCAATAATTGAACCAACAGCATTCTTATTTGGATTTGCTTTTAAATCTAACAATTCCGCTTCTAAAAGTACTTTTTCAAGCAATTCTTTAATTCCAATTCCCTTTTTTGCCGAAATTTCTTGTGATTGATATTTTCCACCCCAATCTTCTACCAAATAATTTAAATTAGCAAGAGCTTCTTTAATTTTTTCTGGGTTTGCAGTAGGTTTATCAACTTTATTTATGGCAAAAACAATCGGTACATTTGCAGCCGCAGCGTGGTTTATTGCTTCTTTGGTTTGAGGCATCACATCGTCATCAGCAGCCACAATAATAATCGCGATATCGGTTACTTTTGCTCCTCTTGCACGCATCGCAGTAAATGCTTCGTGACCGGGTGTATCTAAAAACGTAATCCTTTGTCCGTTTTCTAATTTAACATTATATGCACCAATGTGTTGTGTAATTCCTCCGGCTTCACCGGCAATCACATTTGCACTACGAATATAATCGAGCAAAGAAGTTTTTCCGTGGTCAACGTGTCCCATTACGGTAACTATCGGAG
>JBDHYS010000126.1:0-5441 GCA_039811505.1 Paludibacteraceae bacterium
CTTTTTTATTTAAAATTAGAACCCTCAGAACCAAAAATAGCTCAAAAACCAACATTTTAACGTAATTTTTGTTAAATTAATCATATTTTATACCCTTAACTATTTTTGGCAAAGTTTTTGTTTCTTTTTAAGGGAAATCGATATTTTGTTACTCAAAAAAAATGTAGGATAGTAAATTATTAAAGAATAATTATTAGAACACAGTTTTTAGTTTAAGAAATACTCCTAACAATGTTTATGAATTTATCTGCTTCTACTAATAAAAAGTGAATAAAAACAAAAAAAAAAACATAAACATTAACGAAGTCTCAAAATAATGATGTATCTTTGCACAGATTTTGAATTGAACAAAATATATAACATGTTAAATTTTTAAAGGGTTAAAAAAATGAAAAAATTATTTGTATTGTTTGCAGTTGCTGCTATGGTTGTAGCATGTAACAAACCAGCTGAAAAAGTAGAAGATGCTGTTGAAGCTGTTGAAACAGAAGTTGTAGAGGCAGTTGATTCTGCTGCTGCTGTAGTTGACTCAGTTGCTACTGAAGTTGCAGTAGGAGTAAACTAATCTACACGATTTGTTATTGAAGGAGACATTCTATATGGAGTTGTCTCCTTTTTTTATTTTAAAGAATTGCAAATTCAACTACCTAATTTTGCCAACAAAGGAAATAAAACTATTTTTGTATAAAAAAATTCTATCCGTAGCAAATGAAAAAAATAATTTTAATAACGCTAATTTCTAACTTCTTTTTTGGAATAAGTATAAGCCAAACTAAAAACAAAGCATATATTTCTTATATTGAAAAATATGCACAATTGGCAATCGAACAGCAAAAACTTCACAAAATCCCTGCAAGCATAAAATTAGCTCAAGGATTATTGGAATCAGGAGCAGGGAACGGAACTTTAGCAGTAAATTCCAACAATCATTTTGGAATAAAATGCAATGGATGGACAGGTAAAACTGCGTTTGCAGATGATGATGTAAAAAATGAATGCTTCCGAATGTACGATTCTGTGCGTGAATCTTACGAAGATCATTCTCAATTTTTAATCACAAGACCTCGATACGCATCTTTATTTCAGCTTGAAAAAACGGATTATAAAGGTTGGGCGTTCGGATTAAAAAATGCCGGATATGCAACTGATGCAAATTATGCACACAAATTAATAAAATTAATCGAAGATTACGAACTTACACAATTTGACGGAAAAATAGCAATAAAACAGAGCAGCAACACAATCGAACAAAGTAACAATATTTTCAAAACCGATTCAAAAACTACTTTACAGGGACATGATTTGTATCGAAACAACAAAGTAAAATGTGTTTTTTCAGAAGCCGGAGATTCCTATTTTAGCATTGCAAAAGAATTTAACATTTCAGAAAAAAAGATTTTAAAATACAATGATTTGACTGCCGCAGTACCTCTTCAACCCGGAACAATCGTTTACATCGGACAAAAAAAGAAGAAAGCAGACAAGGAATTCACTACACATACTGTTCAAGAAGGGGAAAATACGTATCGGATTTCGCAAAAATACGGTATAAAACTACAAAGTCTTTACGATATGAATAATCTTCCTTACACACAAGGAGCAGAAATAAACATGGAGCTAAAATTACGATAAGTGAGAAAGAAAAACAGTGAAAGCATTGGAGATATTGTAAATCAGGTTTTGAAAGAAAACAAACTTGACAGAAAACTGTATGAAACGCGAGTTGTAAACTCTTGGGGAGCGATTTTAGGTGCAAACATTGAAAAATATACCGACAACATCTACTTTGTCAATTCAAAATTATATGTAGAACTCACTTCTTCCGTATTACGTCAGGAACTTTTTTTGTCAAAAGAGAAAATAATTGCCTCTTTAAATAAGCACGTTGGAACAAATGTGGTTAAAGAGATAATATTTCGATAAACTTTCAACATCGAAATAATGACTGACAACGAATTATTAATCAATCTTTTATCATCAAAAATTGGAATAAAAGAGGTGAATTGGATAAAAGAAAATACAACAGTCAATCCGAAAATTTTTGATTTTTTATTCAAACAAATTTCAAACGAAAATAAAACTATAGCATGGCATTCTTTATGGGTTTTAGAGAAATTAAGCAAAACAAATCTCTCTTATTTCACTGAGAAGCACATAAAAGCCATAATTGAAATATCAATATCAACCCCTCATTTTGGCATTCAACGCTTAATTTACACTATATTATTAAGAGTAAATTTACCTCACAACACTCCAACTTCATTTATCAACAAATGTTTTGATCAAATTTCATCCTCAAAAAGTCCAATCTCAATTCAATGTACCGCAGCAAAAATCATAGAAAAAATTGGGAATAAAAATCCAGATTTTCTTCAAGAGTTAGCTTATACTTTGCAAAATACGGATTCAAACTATTGTTCAAAAGGATTTCAAAACACAAAAAAAAACATACTTAAACGACTGAATATCAACATGAATACATTTAAATAGGTCAGATATAAATTAACAAAAACGAATAATTGAAATTTTTATTACTACCTTTGCATCGCCTAAATGATCATTTTTTAATTAAAAATTAAATAATATGTCTTCAAAGAAAAATATTCTCGCATTGCGACAAAAAAAAGCAATTATTGAAAAAGGTGGTGGAGATAAAGCCATCGAAAAGCAAATTGCTATGGGTAAAATGCCCGCTCGTGTTCGTATTCTTGCATTAGTTGATGAAGATTCTTTTCACGAGTTTGACCTTTTTGTAGAACACGAAGAACAAAACTTCGGAATGGCAACAAAAGAATTGCCCGGCGATGGCGTAATTACAGGAACAGGAACAGTTAATGGTTCTCCGGTTTGTATTTATGCACAAGATTTTACTGTAATGGGCGGTTCGCTCGGATTGAAACACGCACGAAAAATTACAAAAATAATGGATCATGCTCTGAAAATGAAAATTCCTTGTATTGGAATTAACGACTCTGGCGGTGCAAGAATCCAAGAAGGAATTGGAGCTTTAGCCGGTTACGGTGAAATTTTCTATCGTAATACAATGGCTTCTGGCGTCATTCCACAACTTTCTGTTATTTTAGGTCCTTGTGCTGGTGGAGCTGTTTATTCTCCCGCTTTGACAGACTTTGTTTTTGTGGTAGAAAATATTTCAAAAATGTTTATCACTGGTCCAAATGTGATCGAAACAGTTCTCGGAGAAAAAATTTCGCAAGAAGATTTAGGAGGTGCACGCGTTCATGCTGAAATCACGGGAAATGCCCATTTTTATGCGACAACAGAGATGGCTTGTTTCCAACAAATCAAAACGTTATTATCATTGATTCCGCATAGCAACGACAAACCCGCTCAAACAATAGCACCAAAAGATCCAAAATTCAGAAAAAAAATCGAAAATATTATTCCCGTTGATCCACGACAGCCTTACGACATTAGAGAGGTAATTTATGCTCTTTCTGATGAATCCAAGTTTTTGGAAGTTCATGAATTGTGGGCTCCCAACATTGTGATTGGATTTGGTAGAATGGAAGGTCAAACTGTAGGTTTTGTTGCAAATCAGCCAATGTATCTTGCTGGAGTTCTTGATTGTGATTCTTCTGACAAAGCAGCTCGTTTCATTCGTTATTGCGATGCGTTTAACATCCCAATTATTACTTTAGCAGATATGCCCGGTTATTTACCGGGTGTCGATCAAGAACACGCTGGTGTAATTCGCCACGGAGCAAAAATGCTTTACGCTTATTCGGAAGCAAGTGTTCCTAAAATGACCGTGATTCTTCGTAAAGCTTACGGCGGTGGTTATATTGCAATGAACTCTCGACATTTAGGAGCCGATTTTGTATATGCTTGGCCCGGAGCAGAAATTGCTGTAATGGGTCCTGAAGGTGCTGCCAATATTATTTTCAGAAAAGAAATAATGGAAGCTGAAGACGAAGAAGCGATGCGACAACTGAAAGTGAAAGAATATATCGAAAAATTTGCAAATCCTTTTGTTGCAGCATCAAAAGGTTATATTGATGCAGTAATCGAACCAAGTGAAACAAGAGAATTGTTGATTCACGCACTTTCGGTTTCAAAATACAAAGACGACTATCGTCCTGCAAAGAAACATGGAATTCCTCCATTCTAACAAATTGCGAATTGATATTTTTAACTGTTAAGGGTGAAAATTATCAAAGGGATAAATAAGAAAAGATTTAATCACAATTTCACATCGAAAAATGGAGAAGAAAAAAAACACAACACCGAAAAAACCTCATAGCAAAGAGGTTATTGAGCGTGCTAAAAGAATACAGTTAGCAAAAAAAGCTGAGGAGAAAAAGCTGTTAGCAGATTCTAAAAAAGCAAAAGACAAGAAAGAGGTGAACGAAAAAAAGGAGACTAAAGAAGAAGAAAATCAATTGGTTGATTTTGCAATTACTGCCCGAAAATACAAAACACAATTGACGCGGAAATATAAAAATCGGAAATTTTGGGAAAATCCTTCCCCTTTTGATATTTTTTCTTATATTCCCGGAACGATTATCTCAATTGATATAAAAGAGGGAAAAGTGGTGGAAGAAGGGACACAATTACTCATTCTTGAGGCAATGAAAATGCAAAACAGGGTAGATATGCCTTTCACAGCTCGGATAAAAAAAATACATATCAAAGTGGGTGAAAGAATACCAAAAGATCATCTTCTAATTGAATTGGAAGCAATTTAGGAAAAAATTGTAAATTTAGAATTTAGATAAAAGGTTGTCATTTTTTTGACAACCTTTTTCTTTTGCATTCCAAATAAAATTTAGATAAAAAAAGAACTAACAATTAATAAAATTAATACATAAATGAACTTTATTAAAATATTTATTTGTTTTATTAAAAATATTATCTATTTTTGCAACATAATTTCTTTTAGAATTGTTTTACTAAAAACTTAAAATTATGTTACCAACATCATGTCCAAGTTGTCATTCGCCGCTGAAAGTGAAACTTCTCCATTGTGAAAAGTGCGATACAGAAGTTTCGGGGCTTTATGACTTACCGGTTTTACTACAATTATCAAAAAAAGACCAACTGTTTATTTTGCGTTTTGTAAAAAGTAGTGGAAGTTTAAAAGAGATGGCTAATGAGATGAAATTGAGCTATCCGACAGTGAGAAATATGTTAAACGAAATAATAGAAAGGATTACAGATTATGAAAAATAATTGGTCATTTATATGGAATCCATTTACCAAAATTGCCGGTTATCAGGCATTTGTAATCGGATTTGTTATTGCCATTCTTGCTGCAATAATTGGTAAATTTGGGAATTTATTTTTTGATGGAGCAATTGATGCTCACGGAGGAGCAACGCAATTTACTATGCTCGAAGCTGTGTTGATGGTTATAATTGATATCGCCATCGTAACTATTGTGATGTATTTACTTTCTCTTACGGTTACAAGAAATTTCAGAT
>JBDHYS010000127.1:0-5391 GCA_039811505.1 Paludibacteraceae bacterium
TGGTGGAGTTCCGGCAGTGATGAAAATGATGTTGAGAGAAGGGCTACTTCACGGGGATTGTTTGACTGTAACAGGAAAAACCATTGAGGAGAATTTAGAAAATTTACCCGATTTGCCCGAAAATCAAGATTTAATTTATCCGTTAACGCAACCGATAAAAAAAGATGGACACATCCGAATTCTTTATGGAAACATTGCAACAGAAGGAGCAGTAGCAAAAATCACAGGAAAAGAAGGTGAATATTTTGAAGGAACAGCCATTTGTTTTGACAATGAGCAAGATACAATTTCAGCGATGGAAAATAAAACTGTAAAAGCAGGAAATGTAGTTGTGATTCGATATGTTGGTCCTCGCGGAGGTCCCGGAATGCCTGAAATGTTGAAACCAACTTCCGTGTTGATGGGTGAAGGTTTAGGAAAAAAAGTTGCGCTGATAACCGATGGTCGTTTTAGTGGAGGTTCACATGGATTTGTGGTTGGACACGTTACGCCGGAAGCTCAAAACGGAGGAAATATCGCTCTTATAAAAGATGGCGATAAAATAATTATTGATGCAATTAAAAACACGATTAATGTAATGGTTTCTGAAAAAGAATTGGAGGAAAGAAGAAAATCCCTTGTAATTCCACCATTGAAAGCAAAAAACGGAGTTTTATATAAATTTGCTCAAACAGTAATGTCTGCTTCTGAAGGATGTGTTACAGATAGGGCATAAAATTTGTACCATTTAAAGATTAAAAATGGAAACAAATCAAAAAATAAAACTTTAATGAAGTCTGATATTGAAATTGCTCAGGAAACAAAACTTAAAGAAATAGTTGATGTTGCGGCACAAATTGGTATTGAAGAATCAAACTTAATCTCGTTTGGAAAAAATATTGCAAAAATTATTCCTACTGATGATGACCAAAATAATATCGAAAAAAGTAAATTAATTTTAGTAACAGCCATAACACCCACAAAAGCCGGAATTGGAAAAACTACCGTTTCGATCGGTTTGGCACAAGGATTAAATTACATTGGGAAAAAAGCCTCTGTGGCTATTCGCGAACCATCTCTTGGTCCCTGTTTTGGTATGAAAGGTGGTGCTGCGGGAGGCGGTTATGCGCAAGTTTTGCCAATGGAGAAAATCAATCTTCACTTCACGGGGGATTTTCATGCCATAACGACTGCAAATAATATGATTGCTGCGTTGCTTGATAATTACCGATATCAACATCAACACGATGCTGATGGTTTGAAACAAATTCTTTGGAGACGCGTACTTGATGTAAACGACAGAAGTTTACGAAACGTTGTTGCCGGATTGGGAGCTTTTACAGATGGAATCCCGACAGAAACCGGTTTTGATATTACGCCTGCTTCTGAAATTATGGCAGTTTTGTGTTTGGCAGAAGACGAGGAAGACCTCAGAAGAAGAATAGAAAAAATACTTTTAGGATTTACCTATTCCGGAAAGCCATTTACCGTAAAAGATTTGGGAATTGCCGGTTCCATAGTTGTGCTTTTGAAAGACGCAATAATGCCAAATTTAGTGCAAACCATCGAAGGAACTCCTGCTTTTGTTCACGGTGGTCCTTTTGCAAATATTGCACACGGTTGTAATTCGATGATTGCCACCAAAACGGCTATGCAATATTCTGATTATGTGATTACGGAAGCCGGTTTTGGAGCTGATTTGGGAGCGGAAAAATTTTTGAATATAAAATGTAGAAAAGGCGAAATAAAACCAGCTTTATCTGTATTGGTGGTAACAACTCAAGCACTCAAAATGCACGGCGGCGTGAATATAAAAGAGATTAGAAAACCCAATAAAGAGGGTTTGATAAAAGGGCTTGATAATATGTATAAACACATCGAAAACTTGAAATCTTTTGGTCAGAAAGTACTTGTTGCATTTAATAAATATGATTTTGATGTGGAAGAAGAAATCCAGCTTTTGAAATTGAGTTGTGAAAAATATGGAGTTGGCTTTGCCGTAAATAATGCCTTTGCTGAAGGAGGAAAAGGTGCTGCCGAATTAGCATATAAAGTGGTGGAAATGACATCAGAAATTGATGAAATGCCTATTTCTTTTACTTATAATGATGAGGATACGATAAAAGAAAAGATAAAAAAGGTGGCTAAAAATATTTATGGAGCAAGTGAAGTTGTTTTTTCAACAAAATCTAAAAAAATGTTGCAAAAAATTACAGAATTGGGCTTAAATTACTATCCTATTTGCATTGCAAAAACACAATATTCATTTTCTGATGATGAAACGAAATATGGCGTTGCAAAAGATTTTGAATTTGACATCAACGACATTGTGATAAATAATGGAGCCGAATTTATTTTGGCAATTGCAGGAAGCATAATGCGAATGCCCGGATTGCCAAAAGAGCCGCAGGCAAAAAACATCGACATTGTGAATGGTGAAATTGTAGGACTTAGCTAAAAAACAAAAGAGGCTCAAATCGAGCCTCTTTTGATAATAGGTATTAGTTTTTTAGTAAGGTATAAAAAGATTGTGTTGTTATTTCTGTGTGCAAAGTAAAGACAAAAAAAACTTGTGAGCAAAAATAATGATATGTTATACAACCTATTTTTTGACAATATTTCGCTTAGCTTAATTAATAAATAACCAATAAACATACAAATTTAAATTTACGTAATATGTAAAGTATTGTTTATTATTCTTTTACGTAAAACGTTAAATTTTAACATTTGAGAAAAAATATTTTAATCTTTTTAATAAGAAAATAGTGAAAAACCTAACTTTCTACTATAATATCTGATTTAGTTTATCTTTGCAGAAAATAAATTTTAATAAAATCACCTCTTTCAAATGAGAAAAATCTTACTATTCTTTATACTTTTATTCACAATTAACGCTCAAAGTCAGAATCTTCAACTTCATTATGATTTTGGGAAAGATAGAAAATATTTAACTTCTACTTTTGAGTTGTTTAAATTGGATAAAATCGGTTCTACTTTTATTTTTATCGATTTTGATTATAATTTGGATAAAGAGAAATTTCCTTCATTAGCTTATATGGAAATTGCTCGAACTTTTACTGTTCTCAATTCTCCTTTTAGTGCTCATATTGAATATAATGGCGGTTTAATGGCACTTCAACAAGGAGCGGATCCGTTGGCTTTGAGCATTAACAATGCTTTTTTGGGTGGCGTGGAATACGGTTGGTTAAGTTCGGATTTTTCCAAATCGTTTGGATTACAAGTTTTATATAAATACATTGCAGCCAAAAATCCGTTATCTTTTCAATTAACAGGTGTTTGGAATTTAGATTTTCATAAAGGAAAATTTACTTTAGCTGGTTTTGCCGATTTTTGGCGAGAAGATAATCTAAATTTTTCTCTAAGAAACGGGCAAATTCTATCCAATCCGATAGGAACCAAATTTGTATTTATGTCCGAACCTCAGTTTTGGTATAATGTTACGAAACAGTTTTCTATTGGTTCGGAAGTGGAAGTTGGTGTCAATTTTGGAGCAATAAAAGGGTTGGAAATTTGTCCTACAATGGGTGTTAAATGGAATATATAAAACCCTTTATAAAAAAATCTATAAAGGGCTTTGTTTTTTTTTCTGTTTTTTCTAAAGAAATTGTTAATCCAAAAGAGGAATAAGCGTTTTCAACCAATTATCTACTCTTTCTTCTGTTAATTCATCTTCATTGTCGGGATCAAATGGCAATCCAACAAATTTTCCATCAATTACGCCTCTTGAATAATCAAACGAATAACCTTCGGTTGAAACACTTCCAACAAACTCTACTCCTGTCTTCTCAAATTCTTCGTACAATATTCCAAGAGCATCAGCAAAAGTATCTGAATAGCTGTATGAATCGCCGGCTCCAAAAAATGTCATCAATTTTCCTTTTAAATCAAGATTTTTAATTTTTGGCAAATAAGTGTCCCAATCGTCTTGAAGTTCGCCAATGCTCCAAGTAGAAGCCCCAATAAAAATAAAATCGGCTGAAAGAAAATCTTCGGGAGTTACTTTTGCTACATCAACTAATTTTGGAGCATAATCTATCAGTTTTAGTGCAATAAGATCTGCTACGTCTTTTGTATTGTCTGTGGTTGAACCGTAAATAATTGCAATTGATTTCATCTTTTAAATCTAAATTTTGTTTGTTTTATTCTATTCTAACAAAACAAAAGCAATTCGGTTTAACAAATACAGAATTTAACATTTTTTAAATAGCTTTGAGAATATTATGTTGTTTTGTTGTTTAACTAAAATATTTGATAAGTCAATCTATTTTATTTCATATTATATCGTGCAAAGTATTCATCAATTTCAGGTCTTAGTTCTAAACCGATTCTTTCAAAGATGTCAAGCAGGTCAGTATATGCACCTTGTCCACCAAGAAAATCCCAGAATTCTTCTGCAACTTTTAACTCTGTTTCCAAATCCAACATTCCTGCCATTGTCCAACGTGAATAAGGTTTTGGTTCGTAGGGATTGTAAGGAATTGCAATTAGCGTGTTGATTTTTGCTTTTGGATTTTCAACCAAAACACAAGCAGTCCATTCTAAAAGTGTTCGCTTAAATTCTTTGAAACCGCCTTTGTTTGGCTTGGCTGTTTTGATGTCGAAAAAGTAAAGTTGATTATCGTGTCCTTGTAGCCAAATATCAACTTTGGTTGGTTTCACGGTTTTCATTGTTCCTGTTTGAGCAACTTTTCTTATGGCTTCAATTTCGTCCTTTTTGTTAGGTTTAGAATGTACCGCAGTCAAATCGTCCATAATATCTTGGATTACACGTTGTGCAGCTTCGCTGATTTGCGTTCCTGCTGTTGCTTGTGTTTTGGCTTCTTTGAAAGTTGTTGAAGCCAGTGCCAAAGCTACCGGTTCAAAGATGCTCGTTCCAAAATTTGTGTTTAACGAATGAATAAAAGAGAACAACGCCATTCTGTCCTTACCCAAAAGTCTTGTGTGAAAAGGCATTGAAGCGGGTTCGGGTTTATAATTTTGAAACTTGTTTCGTAAACTATTTTTCAAAACATCTTCTACTTGTTTTATTTGTTGCTTAGATAAAGCCATTACTGAAATTATTAATGTTTATAATGTTCCAAGATTGGCTGCTCTAAAATAAAAAAATCCAAACCAGTTTCTTTTTCTTTGAACACCCCATATTGTTTTAAGTCTAAAATTGCTTGTTCCAACATTTCAAAAGTCTCTTCGTTCTCTGAATACTTAAAACTGAATACTATAATTTGTTCAATAATTATATCTTTTGAATTTTCCATTTCCAATAGTGCAGCTTCTTTATTTGAATACAAATTAGATCCCCAAACCTCTACATTTCCTACATTAAGACTTACATAATAACACTTTTCGTATTGCATACTATTTCGATTTTAAATGAAAAATTATTTCCGAATA
>JBDHYS010000128.1:0-5385 GCA_039811505.1 Paludibacteraceae bacterium
ATCTCTTTTTCTGTTGCAGTAAGATGTACTCTTTCCCTTTCGTTATCTTGCCTTGAAATGTGTTGAGCAAAGTGATGGAAACGGCATTGCAAACATATCTTTTTGACGAAATAAATTCTTCAAGTGCCTCTTTAATCTCATTTTCCTTGCAATCTTTGTAAACAATACTGAAATTGGTTGTTTTGAAATAGATTTGCTTTAATAAATCAAGGCTCAATTCTGTTGAAAAAAGCAACCAATTTGTTTTTGGAAAACGTTGATTCAGAATGAGCAACTCTTCAATCGTTTCAAAATCAGATAATGTGTAATCTAAAACAACAAAAACTTCCTCGTTTTTTATCAACGCTTCAATCAATTCTCTTTTCTTCGCAAGAATTTCCAACGCCACATCTTTATAAGATGCGAAAAGAGTTGTTAATCCTTGTTGCGTTATAAATTGATTGTCAATTAATAAAATTTTTTTCATCTGATTTTTTGCTTGGCTACAAAATTACACCATAATTTTCTATTTTGGCGCAAAAAAGCACAATACACTGTTTCTTTAACAAAATTAAATATAAAACCAATATTTAAAATTCAAAAAAAAATAGAACCGGCTTTGTTGATGCACAGTTCTATCTTTTTCAGTTGTTTATAGATGAAAGTGTGTTATTCTATCTCAAACAATGCTTCGTCTTGCATCACTGATTCGCCTTGTACAACGCAAATTCGGATAATTGTTCCCGATCTTTCTGCAAGGATATTATTTTCCATTTTCATTGATTCCATCACCATCAACACGTCTCCTTCTTTGAACGAATCGCCCGGTGCGACATTCACTTTTATCACACTTCCTGGAAGTGGAGCGTTGATGGTTTTTGAACTTGGCTTTGCTGAAATAGGCATTGGAGCCAATTTTTCTGCCACTTTATTTTCGCCCGGCACATTTTGAACCTCTTTACGAACCAATATTGGTGTTTTGGGTTTTGCTTGTGATTGATGAATTTGAATTGAATAGATTGCACCGTTCACTTCAACTTCAGCCACATCATCATCAATGTCTTTAATTGCTACGTTGTATTCGTTTTCGTTTATTGTGAATTTGTATTTTTTCATGTTCACTCTTTTTTTATTTGCCACCTCAAAAGGTAGTCTGAAATTTTTTTAAGAATTTATTTTTTTTAATTGCTAAATGGTGTTGTAAACACTGTATATCTTCGAACTCCAAGGCGAATATCTTCTTTGAATCCGTTCAATTGTCAATACATTGCTCTCATTATCGTGTCTGTTTTGCGAAAGATAGAGATGAACTGCCATAAATGCAGCCACTTCTTCTTCTGATTTTGGTTGCAAACCGATTATTTTTTTTTCATCGGGGCAGTTTCTTTTTTGCTTAACTTCTACTAATAATTTAAAGCCCGAATTTATTTTTCTAAAAGCAATAACTATCGCAACAATTATTGCTAATGATAATAAAAGTATGATTATGAATTCTCCTGTACCCGTCATAGTTATAATTTTTTATGAGTTTAGAACTTTTAATTACAAAAGAGATTACAACGGAATGTTGGCATGTTTGCGAGGTGGATTGACAACTTTCTTCGTTTGCAATGCCTCAAATGCACGAATTACTCTAAAACGTGTGTTACGTGGTTCGATCACATCGTCAATGTATCCATAAGATGCTGCTTGATATGGATTTGCAAATTTTTCTTTGTATTCGGCTTCTTTTGCCACGATGTATTCTCTTCTTGCATTTTCGTCTGTCATTGCTGCAATGTTTTTTCCTTCCAAAACTTCAATTGCACCGGCAGCACCCATCACAGCAATTTCTGCAGTAGGCCAAGCATAGTTAAAGTCACCGCGTAATTGTTTACTGCTCATCACATCGTGAGCTCCACCATACGACTTACGAATCGTAACGGTTACTTTTGGAACTGTAGCTTCACCGTATGCAAACATTAATTTTGCTCCGTGAATGATAATTCCGGAATATTCTTGTCCTGATCCGGGTAAAAATCCGGGAACGTCCACCAAAGTAAGCACCGGAATATTAAACGCATCGCAAAAACGGACAAATCTTGCAGCTTTTCTTGAAGCATCACAATCCAACACACCGGCTAAAAAGTTGGGTTGATTGGCTACAATTCCTGTTGAAGCACCATTGAAACGGGCAAATCCGACAATGATATTTCTTGCATAATGACGATGAACTTCCAAAAATTCTCCATTATCGACAATTGCATGAATAATGTCTTTCATATCGTAAGGCATATTCGGATTGTCAGGAATAATTGAATTCAGTGCGTCATCTAAACGATCAATCGGGTCGTTATTTCGTACTAAAGGTGGTTCTTCAAGATTATTTTGAGGAACATAAGAGAGTAATTTACGAATAAGCATTGTTCCTTCTTCTTCGTCCACAACTTTGAAATGAGTAACACCGGATTTTCGAGCGTGCACATCGGCACCGCCTAAATCTTCTGTCGAAATGTCTTCACCTGTAACAGATTTTACCACTTTTGGACCTGTTACGAACATATAACTGTTTTGTTCTGTCATCAAAATAAAGTCTGTTAATGCAGGAGAATAAACTGCTCCACCGGCACAAGGACCGTAAATTGCAGAAATTTGAGGCACAACGCCCGAAGCTAAAATATTTCTTTCAAAAATTTCGGCATAACCAGCTAATGAAGTTACTCCTTCTTGAATACGAGCACCGCCCGAATCGTTGATTCCAATGATAGGAGCACCCATTTTCATTGCCATATCCATGATTTTACAAATTTTCATTGCCATTGTTTCCGACAATGAACCGCCAAACACGGTGAAATCTTGTGCATAGACAAAAACGATTCTTCCATCAATTGTGCCATGTCCTGTAATGACGCCGTCTCCTAAATATTTTTCGTTTTCCAATCCAAAATTTGTACTACGGTGTGTTACAAACATATCCAACTCTTCAAAACTTCCCTCGTCAAGAAGTAAATCGATACGCTCACGAGCCGTTAGTTTCCCTTTTTTGTGTTGTGAAGCAATTCTTCTTTCACCTCCACCTAACTTTGCTTCAGCTCGTTTGTTTATTAAATCTTCAATTTTTTGCTGATTTTTCATACGTTTTTATGTTTTACATTAAGGATATTAAAGTCAATAATTAAATCTTCCAATATTGATAATGTGTGTAATTTAATGAATGACAATTATTTATCTTTTTAAGAAATGATATTTTAATTTTATTTGAAAGATGTTTTGATTAAGCGTTGCTTGGATGTTCGCAAAGTTCTGTAAGAACACCAATTGTAGATTTTGGATGTAAAAAAGCAATGTTCAATCCTTCAGCTCCTTTTCTGGGTTGTTTGTCAATTAATTGAATTCCTTTTTCTTCGGCTTCTGCAAGTGCATTTGCCACTCCGTCAGCAACTGCAAAAGCAATGTGATGGATCCCTTCTCCTTTTTTCTCAATGAATTTTCCAACAGGACCTTCCGGATCGGTTGATTCCAAAAGTTCAATTTTGGTTTGTCCAACTTGCAAAAATGCAGTTTTAACTTTTTGATCTGCTACTTCTTCGATAGCATAACATTTCAATCCTAAAACATTTTCATAATAAGGAAGAGCCGCTTCAATGCTTTTTACGGCTATGCCCAAATGTTCGATGTGGGAGATTTTCATACAACTTTTATTTATTAATTACGGAAAAATTTCATTATTTAATTTGTATGCAAAAATACACAATTATATTTGGTTTTACCTAACTTTTAACTACTTTTTTAGTGTTTTAGCAGGAATATTTTCTTGAAAAATAAGATGAAAAATAAGGTGTTAAGTTTCTTACAAATTCACATTTTATCGGGTGAAAAAATGTGTTTTTGAAAGTTAGTTTTCGAGTGTAAAGAAGAAAAGCAACTACAAAATGGATCGAATAGACGATTTTTTGTAATTGCTCCTTCTGAAATGGGGATTTTTCTTTTGCACTAATCTTGATTGTTGATTCTATTCAACATATTTCGGGCAATGTTGCTTGCTCTAAACTTAGCTTCGTTGGCAAGTTGTCCGTAAAAAAGTTCATCAACGGTTTCATGAAAAAGTTTCAACCATTCGTTAAACTCCACTTCTGACATCGTTGTTTGTTTGCTCAAAAGTATGTGCTTCAACATCGGATTTCCTTTGAAACTTTGTTCTCCAAGCAATGCACTTGCCCAAAAAGCATACATTTTTGGTAAATGATGCACCCAATCTATTTTGGCAACTTCATTAAAAATATAACCTAATTTCTCGTTTTGTTGCACTTTTGTATAAAACTCATCGACCAATTTTACAACATCTTCTCTGTTTAGAATATCTTTTTTCATCTTTCATTCACTTTTGTATTAAAAACCAACGCATACATTTTCATCTGTTTCACCATTGCGAGCAAACCGTTGGAGCGAGTAGGGGATAAATGCTCTTTCAGCCCGATTTTATCAATAAAATAGAGTTCGCAATCCAAAATGTCTTTGGGAGTTTGATGGGATAAAACTTGAATAAGCAACGAAACAATCCCTTTTACTAAAATGGCATCGCTTTCTCCTTCAAAAATTATTTTTCCATCTACCAATTCTGCATTTAACCAAACACGGCTTTGACAACCTTCAATGATGTTTTGAGGTGTTTTATGTTGCTCGTTCAATGGTTGCAAAGCGTTTCCTTCATCAATAAGGAGGGCGTATTTATCCATCCAATCATCAAATTGATTGAAATTTTCTACTATGCTGTCTTGAATTTCGTTTATCGTCATTTTTATAAAATTATTTTTTTGTCTTAAAATTTTGTTAGTTATCTTGACTTCTCAAGAAACTAAAATTAACGTGAATTTGATGATATATAAGCTAATAAGGTTTGGTGTTTTTTGATTATGAGTTGTTAGTAAGGTTAAAGATTAGAAGTAATCTCTTATTTAAAACCTTAATAACGCTGATAAAATTCCCCTTTCATACCTTATTACCTTATTTCTTTCAACTATTCTTGAATGATTATTAAAAGTCAAGATGACTTTTTTGTTAGTTTCCCAACATTACTACGATTTTTTTCAAATGTTCGATGAAAATGTCGATTTCTTCTTTAGTGTTGTAAAACGAAAAAGAGGCACGAACGGTTCCCAGAATTTTCATCTCATTCATCAGCGGTTGAGCACAATGATGACCTGTTCGTACTGCAACGCCTAATTTGTCCAACAACATTCCAATATCATACGGATGAATTTCACCAATTAAAAAGGATAAAACGCTGCTTTTGTTTTTTGATGTGCCGATGATTCTTGCTCCTTTAATTTCCAAAAGTCGTTTGGTGGCATATTCCAACAATTCGGTTTCGTATGTTGCAATTTCACTTATTCCGATTTTTTCAATGTATCTCAATGCCTCTTCTAA
>JBDHYS010000129.1:0-5371 GCA_039811505.1 Paludibacteraceae bacterium
AAACCAACCTCGTTCTTCTTTAAGAAAAATCCATTATCATTTGAAGAGTATAAAAAACGGTTTGACAAAATAATGGAAAATATAAAAAGTGGAAAAACTTCACTCGTAAATCTCACTGTCAAAACTGCCATTGAAACCGATTTGTCGTTTCGAGATATATTATTTTCAAGCAATTCACTTTATGCACTCTATCTTCCTCAAAAATTTGTCTGTTTTTCCCCAGAGCGATTTGTGAAAATAAGCAACGGCATAATTTCAACCAATCCGATGAAAGGAACAATTGACGCTACTATCGAAAATGCCGAAAACATCATTTTATCAGACAAAAAAGAATCGGAAGAACACGCTACAGTTGTAAAACTTCTGAAAAAAGATATTGGTTTGGTGGCTAAAAATGTAGCAGTTACAAAATTCAGATATTTGGATAAAATTCAATCTACAAATGGCGAAATTTTGCAAGTAAGCTCCGAAATAAAAGGCGAACTTCCGACAGAATATTTTGCACATTTAGGCGATATTATTTTCCAACTTCTTCCTGCTGGTTCCATTGCAGGAGCACCAAAACCAAACGCAATGGAAATAATTGACCAAACAGAACCCGAAAAAAGAGATTATTACAGTGGAATTTTTGGATATTTTGACGGAAAAGAATTGGACAGCGGCGTTTTAATCCGCTTTATCGGACAATACGAAGATGGTTTCTATTTTCATAGCGGCGGCGGAATCACAATTGAGAGCAACGCGAAATCGGAATACAAAGAAATGTTAAAAAAAATATATTTACCATTCTAAGATATGAAAAATCAATTTAGCGAAGTTATCAAGATAAAAAAGGGTGAAATTTTTAATCTTTCAGCACATCAGGAAAGAATAAATAGAACGTTGCTTGCACTGAACGGGGAAAAAATTGATTTGGAAAAACATTTACAAGAATTACCTAAGATTGCAAAAAAAGGATTGATAAAATGCCGAATTGTCTATTCAAAGGCAAAAATAGAATCCATTGAATTTTCAGAATATACTTTTTTGCCCAAAAACAAAGTGGCAGTGATGGAAAATAACGCCATTTTTTACCCTTTCAAATCGACTGATCGGAGCAAATTCGATTTATTAAAAGAAAAATCGGAATGCGATGACGTAATTATCACACAAAACGAACAAATTACAGATGCACTTTTCTCAAATCTTGTTTTCAAGTCGGCAGAAGGATTATTTACACCTACACATTTTCTCCTTCGTGGCACAAAACGGGATTTATTAATCAAGAAAAAAATAATTTCTGAAAAAGAAATTGCAATAAATGAGATACATTTATACGATAAAATCTACTTCATCAATGCAATGATTGATTTAGAAGACAACATTTCAATAGCACCTTCATCTTTAATTTATTTGTAACTCACACTGCCTAATTTTAATTCCCAATAAAATTAAAATCTTATAATAAAACGAAATAAGATATATCATTTCGCACAGAACGATTATTAAAGAAGGTTTTTTTGAATAAAATCTTGTATCTTTGAAAGATTTTTTCAAACAGACAATTAGTAATAAAAAATATTTTCGTATCAATGAAAAATTTCAGAACATTAAACACCATTGGTGGCTGGATTGCTTTTATCGTGGCAGCCATAACGTATCTTATGACGATTGAACCAACTGCAAGTTTTTGGGATTGCGGTGAATTTATTGCCGCCGCCTACAAATTTGACGTGGGACATCCACCGGGAGCACCTTTTTTTATGATTACAGCCAAATTTTTCACGCTGTTTACTTCCGATCCTACAAAAGTGGCGATGATGGTCAATTCTTTTTCGGCATTAGCAAGTGCGTTCACAATCCTTTTTTTATTTTGGACAATTACCCATTTGGCACAAAAAGTTGTGAAAAGAGAGGAAGAAGATTACAAACTCAGAGATAAAATTTTGATTTTAGGTGCCGGATTAATTGGTTCATTGGTTTATACGTTTTCTGATACATTTTGGTTTTCGGCTGTCGAGGGCGAAGTTTATGCCTATTCATCGCTGTTTACCGCAGCAGTTTTTTGGCTTATTTTGAAGTGGGAAAAAAATGCAGAAAATCCCGGGTCTGACCGCTGGTTGATTTTAATTGCCTACTTAATGGGACTTTCTATTGGTGTCCATTTACTCAATTTATTAACCATTCCTGCCATTGTTTTAGTTTATTATTACAAAAAATATACTCCAAGTGCCAAAGGTTTGTTTCTGGCTCTACTCACTTCCGGTGCTATTCTAATTGCTGTGCTTTACGGATTGATTCCGGGATTTGTTTCAGTTGCAGCTCAATTTGAACTTCTGTTTGTAAATGTATTCAAATTACCTTACAATTCGGGGCTGTTTTTCTATATTTTATTGGGAATTGGTTCACTAATTTGGGCAATTTTTGAAACACATAAAAATAGAAATCACACAAGAATGATACTTTCTTACATTTTGGCTGTTACAGTAGTCGGAATCCCATTTATTGGAGAAAGTCTTGTGCTTGGAATAATAATTATTGCCGCTGCGTTACTCTATTTCTTTGTAATCAATAAATCGGTCAATCCGCGATGGTTGAATACAAGTGCCATTATGATTGCAGTGATGTTAATCGGTTATTCAAGTTATGCTGTGATTGTCATTCGTTCATCAGCACAACCCACAATGGATCAAAACTCACCCGACAATGTTTTTTCACTCAAATATTATCTAAACAGAGAACAATATGGAGATAGACCACTTTTTTACGGTGCCGTTTACAATGCTCCACCGCAATTAAAAGAAGAAAAAGATGGTTGGACTTATGATATCGATCAATCACCACTTTACGCACCAAAACCAAAAAAAGATTCTTCAGAAAAAGATGAATACATTGTAGCAGGTCAAAAAATGAGCTACAAGAAAAATAGTGATTTTATGATGCTCTTTCCAAGAATGTACAGCAGTAATTCAAGCCACGTAAGTGCTTATAAATCGTGGGGAAGAATAACCGGGAAAAAAGTTTCGTATGATTTTGCAGGAGATAAAAGAAGTGAAATAAAACCAACTTTTGGTGAAAACCTCCGATTTTTTATCGATTATCAAGTCAATTTTATGTATTGGCGTTATTTTATGTGGAATTTCAGCGGTCGTCAAAACGATATGCAAGGTTACGGCGAAATTGAACACGGAAATTGGATTACAGGAATAAAATTTATCGACAATGTGCTTATCGGCGATCAAGAAAATATCCCAACCATATTGAAAGAGAACAAAGGACGAAATGTCTATTATATGTTGCCGCTAATCTTAGGATTGATTGGAATATTCTTTCTACTTAATGCGGGAAAATCGGGCAATCATACATTTTGGATTGTTATGCTGCTTTTCTTTCTTACAGGTTTAGCCATTGTTATTTACTTAAATCAAACACCTTATCAGCCGCGTGAGCGAGATTATGCTTATGCCGGTTCATTCTATGCATTTAGTATTTGGATTGGTTTGGGAGTTTTAGGAATTGGAAAATTATTGGATAAATTTTTGCCGAAAAATGTAGGAGCAATCGTTGCAGTAATTGCCACTTTGTTTGTTCCCATTCAAATGGCTTCTCAAAATTGGGACGATCACGATAGAAGTAATCGGACTGCGGCACGTGATTTTGGGCAAAATTACCTCTATTCAGTAGATGAGAATGCTATTTTATTCTCCAACGGCGACAACGATACGTTTCCACTTTGGTACAATCAAGAAGTTGAAGGCGTTCGCACCGATGTTCGAGTTTGTAATTTAAGTTATCTACCAACAGATTGGTACATTGATCAAATGAAACGGGCAGCATACGAATCGGCACCACTTCCAATTTCTTGGGAAAAAAAAGATTACATTTCGGGACGAAATGACATTCTAAGTGTAAAAGATATAACAAATGGCGCTCCTTTTGATATGAGAGATGCTTTTGAATTGATAAAAAGCGATGATCCCAATTTAAAAATAGATGGCGATGGCATTTTTATATCCAATAAATTATACCTTGATGTAAATATCGATGAAGTGTTGAAAAATAAAGTCGTTTCAGAAAACAGACAAAATGAAATTTTGCCACGTCTTGACTTTGAATTGCCAAACGCAATGTACAAAGGCGAAGCAATGGTGCTTGAAATGATTAAAGAAAATCAATGGAAACGCCCGATGTATGTTTGTGTTACGGTGGGAGAAGAATTTTATCCGAAAAGTTTGAATAAATATTTTGAACGCACCGGATTAGCTTTGCAAATTGTACCTGTGGCACAACAAGACAGCAACCGAACAAATGTGAACACCGTTAAAATGTATGAAAATATGATGACCAAATTTAAATTTGGTGGTGTAGAAAATCCGAAAGTGTACATTGACGAACAAGTGATGAGAATGTGCAAAACACACCGAATTGCATTTTCATACTTAATCGAAGCATTAATTGAAGAAGGCGACACCGCAAGAGCCAAAAAAGCAATTCAATATTGCGATAAAGTATTGCCATCCACAACAATTCCTTACGATTTTGTGTCAAATATGCTTGCAATTTACAGTTATGAAGTAGGATTAAAAGATATTGGCGATAAGATTATGAATCAAGTGGCACAAAATAGTGTTGAATTTTTAAATTGGTATGCAAGTATGAATCCGACACTTCAAAGCAATTCAAGCAATTCCATCGGGCATGAATTGGCTGTTTTAAATCAAGTGTTACAAATAAGCAGTCAAGCTGAATCAAAAGAACTATTTGATACATATTATCCTCATTTTGAGTTTTTTTCTAAAAGATTTAACATTGGTTTGAGGGAATAAAAGATAGTTTTTTATCAAAAAAATAAGAAAAATATGCGACAAGTTCCAGAATTGGTGAAACAAATATGGAGAACGCCTGTTTGGAGAATAAAATCATCAGAAAAAGCACTGTTTATCACTTTTGACGATGGACCAAATCCTTACGTTACACCTCAAATTCTGGAAATTTTGGACGCACACAATGCAAAAGCTACTTTTTTTTGTGTAGGTGAAAATGTAAAAAAATATTCTGATGTTTTTGAAATGGTAAAAAGCAAAGGGCATAATGTGGGAAATCATACGTACAGCCATTTAAAAGGGACAAAAACGACTACAAAAGAATACATTGAAGATATAAAAAAAGCAAGCAATTTAATTCAAAGTAAACTTTTCAGACCCCCGTACGGAAAAATTAAATTCCGACAAATCAATCGGTTGAAAAAGGATTTTAAAATTATATTGTGGGATTTTATAACATACGATTACAACTCGAAAAAATCGCCCAATGAGATTATACGGGAGATAAAAAGAAGAAGTAAAAATGGCTCAATCGTGGTTTTTCACGATTCAGAAAAAGCAAAAGAAAA
>JBDHYS010000130.1:0-5368 GCA_039811505.1 Paludibacteraceae bacterium
CAATAAATCCGCCGTACACATCTAAACCTGCAGTAGGAAACGCATAAGCTGCTGAAAACACATAGGTACCTTTGGCTACCCATATTTCATCAACACTAGTAAAAGTTGTAGCAGTCAGCCAAGCATTCAATGTTTGAGCATTAGTTGTCAAATCAACCAATATCTCCCCATCCCCGGGTGTTCTCCAAGTAGCAGCCCCTTCAGAGCCGAGTTGTACTAAATAACGTGTGGCAAAAGTAGATACGCTGCATGTCATAGCTACTAATAAAACGAAAGTAATTTTTTTCATGATCTAATAATTTTAAATTATTTAATTTGATTAAAATGAAATAGTTTCATTTCACGTTACAAAAATAGTGTGATAAATTTGCCAATATCACCTAAAATGATGCATATTTAGTCCTTTTTTGTACAGAAAAGATAAAAACATCTTTGACGAAACAACGTTACAAACTGACAATCAACATAATAGCATTTTGATGTAAATTAAAGGATAAAAATAGTTTTTTTTCACTTCAAAAGGAGTTCATCAACGATGAAAAGGAAAAAACAAGACCCTCTGCAGATTTAAAGTGCAAATCAACAGAGAAAAAAAAGGGGGGGGAATCAGAAAAGAGGAATTGATTTAAAAGTTTGAATAATAGAAATTAATGAACATCTATTTCAAAGAAATTCAATTCATTGAGAATACTTTTCCATTCTGTTGGATTGAATTTTGCAAATTGGTATATTTTCAACTCTCTTTTCATCTTTCTTAAACCTAAACGCCAATAAAACCAAATCACAACCAATAGAAACGAGATGAAAAAATAGGCAATTGCTATCCAAAAACTACTATAACCAATCCATAGAACAACGGCTTGCATTAAAAAGAACAACGGCACAACAAAAATACCTACTACAATTCTTACAGAACTGATAAACTGCTTATCTTGAAACAAGGATTGTAATTTTCGGTGTATTAGAATGGGAAAAATTGTATTTAGAAAGCCGACAACAGCAAAAGGAAAACCAATCAACAATATAGAACTTTGCAAAATAATTTTACCCAATGTTTTTCGGTTAAGAAGTGGATCAGAGGGAAGAAGATTATTTTGTTTTAATTTTTCTACCGCATTTCGTACCGAATCAACTTTTTTCTTGTAACCATCGGGAAACTCCGATTTCAATTCTTTCAAGTATTTAATGATTGCTTTTGCACCTTCAATTTTTCCAAAAGCAGGATAATGTGCAGCATTAATAGCAATTAAATCGGCATAAACATCGTAATTTTCATCCGGAATATCCACCACATATTGGCGTAATCGCACATCCATATCTTGTCGCATTTTATTGATGGCAATTTTTGGATCTTGTTTGTACAACTCTTCGTAATCACAAACTTTTATGGGCGGAGCATACGTTACATATAAATCTGAAAGAATAGAATCTTTGTCGGTATAATAAAAAGCGATTGGAATAACGTGCGTATCAAGTGTAAAATTACTTTTTTCCTCCGTTGGTAAAGCAATTCGCGGTACAGCTTTTTGGAGTGGCAACAACGATTGATTCGGATTGTGTTTTGCTTCGGGAAAAAGGCAAATTGGATTGTTTTTTTTCAATATTTGACCGCATTTTTCAAAAATATCTGCATTTTTCGATAAATTTTCTTGTCCATCTCGCAATCTGTAGACAGGCATAATGCGAAAAAAATGCAATATTTTGGCAATTAATTTCTTTTTGAAAATATCTGCTCTTGCTAAAAATACAACCTGTTTTTTCCTATTTTCATAGACCAAAATTAACGCATCAACCAAAGCATTGCGATGTGTTGGTGCAAAAACTACAGGTTTGTCTTTGGGGATATTTTCTTTTCCAATAAAAACTAATTTCTTAAAATGGAGCCTGAAAATAATATTAACCCAACTTTGAAGCAGAAAATAACGGAAATCAAATTTATTTATTATAAAAAATAGGTATAAAAATGGTTGTTTACTCCTTCGTTTCCGCTACTGCATAAGGTTTTTTATTCCAGTAGAACGCCAATCCTAAGCCGGCAATAATATGCCAAACTCCCCACCAAGCCGCAATAAATGCCATTCCGCCCAATTCCAATTCCGGTGGAAAAATCTTTGGATTGAAAATAAGTGCCAATCCCAACCCGGAATTTTGAATTCCCGTTTCGATGGCAATAGTTCTGGAATTTCGGATATTTTCTTTGAACAAACGTGGGAACCAAAAGCCAATCGTAAATCCTAACACATTATGAATAAGAACGATAAAGAAAACCAAATGAATGTATTTTAAGAAATGATCAAAATTGGCTGCTAAAGCACCTACAATAAAACCAATCAGCACCAACATCGAAATCCAACGAATCGGTTTTTGAATTTTCTCTGTAAATTTCGGAAACTGCGTTCCAACAATCAAACCAATAACCACAGGAATCCCAAGAATAATTCCTACCGTTTGAAAAATTTGCGAAGGTTCAATCACCAATTCCACCAAATAGGGAGAATGTGCAGCGTACAAACCGCCCCAAAACGAGAAATTAAATGGCGTCATAATCAACGCAAAAACAGTTGTAAATGCGGTTAAACTTATTGACAAAGCCATATTTCCGCGTGCAAACATCGAAATAACATTCGAAACATTTCCACCCGGGCAAGAAGCGACTAAAATCATCCCAAAAGCAACAGCAGGAGATGGATTGATGAGCAGAACAAGCAAATATGTAAGTGCCGGCAATAAAATATATTGCGAAATAACTCCCAAAATAACGGTTTTCGGATTTTTCAGCAAATCTTTGAAATGCTCCGCTTTAATACCAATTGCCACTCCAAACATCACAAAAGCAATGGCGAAATTCATAAAAATTACGCCTCCATCGCTAAAATTCAATCTGATTTTATCTAATTGTTCTAAATTCTGAAAGAGTTTGAATAAAAGAAGGTTGTTCATAAATAGTAGTTTTTATCGGTATGTTTTATTGTTTTTCAAACGCATAACAATTTAATTATCAATGATTAAAATACAATTAAAATCATATTTACAAGCATTTTTTATTAAATTTAAAGTTACAAAGATAAAAGAAAAGTGTTAATGGAAATAAATTTTTAATTAAAAAAAATGAAAACAATAAGATTTGAGCTATTTTTGTAAAAAACAAAACACACAATTGAAATGTTAAAAAGATTCTTAATTTTTACGCTATTTTCTGCCTTGTTTTTCAATTTATCGGCAAATTTATTGCACGACATTGTAGATGGAAATTTCAAATCAAAATCCACACCCAATATTCGCTCAATGAATGACGGAGAGCATTATACGGTGTTAGAAAACAACAAACACATCGTAAAATACAGTTATAAAACAGGTAGAGTTGTGGATACAATTTTCAATGCCGAAAAAACAAAATTGAACAAACTCACCAAAATAAAAGGGTACGAATTGAGCCCGAACGAGATGAAAATATTGGTTTATAACGAACAAAACTTCCGTTACAGACGCACATTCACTGCCAATTATTACGTCTTTGATGTGAAAAGAAACGAACTAAAACCATTATCAGAAGGCGGAGAACAAGAAGTTCCACTTTTTTCACCCGACAGCCGTTACATTGCTTTTGCAAGGGAAAATAATCTTTATCTGCACAAACTCGATTTTGGGACAGAAAGTGCCATTACAAAAGACGGAGAATTTGGAAAAATCATCAATGGAACGCCCGATTGGGTTTATGAAGAAGAATTTGTCGCAACTCGTTATTTTGTGTTTAGCCCCGACAGCAAATTATTAGCTTTTGTTAAATTTGATGAACGAGACGTTCCAACTTATCAAATGCAACGCTATTTGGACGGACAAATTAAGGAAGACAGCATTCCGCTTTATCCCACATTTCAATCGTTTAAATATCCAAAACCCGGACAACCGAACTCAAAAGTAAGTGTTTACGTGTATGATGATTTTTACAAATCGGTGAAAAAAGTTGATTTAGGAGCTGCGACAAAAGAAGATTGCTACATTCCACGACTTAAATGGACAAAAGACCAAAATAAATTGGCTGTTTTTATTCTAAATCGTAACCAAAATCAGCTGGATATGGTTTTTGCCAATCCAAAAACATTGTTATCCAAATTAATTCTTCGTGAAAGTGTCAATAATTATTATGAATTTGAAAATTTAGATGCCGTTTATTTTTCGGAAGATGGAAATTTCTTCACATTTATAAGCGAACGGACGGGTTGGCGTCAAGTTTTTTTATACAATATAAACGGTACGCTCCACAAACAATTCACAAACGGAAAATGGGACGTAACCAAAGTGTATGGATTTAATGCTAATAATCAGACACTTTATTATCAATCGGCAGAAAATTCGCCCTTGCAAAGAGATGTTTATTCCATCGATTTGAAAGGGAAAAAAGTGCAATTAACCGATGGAAAAGGGACACACGAAGCAAGTTTTTCGTCCGATTTTTCGTATATGATTGACGTTTCATCATCTCTAAATTATCCCGAAACCACTTCATTAATAGCCACATCAAAAGGAAATAAAATCAGAACAATCGAAACAAACGAGCAGCTTTTCAACGATTTCAAACAGCTTAATCTGCCACAAAAAGAGTTTTTCTCGTTTACCACATCTGAAGGAATACAACTAAACGGATGGATTTTAAAACCAAAGAACATATCTTCCAACGAAAAATTGCCACTTTTGATGACACAATACAGCGGACCAAATTCGCAAGAAGTGAAAGACAAATGGAACATCGGTTGGGAATATTATTTAGCCACACAAGGATATGTGATAGCAAGTATCGATGGACGTGGAACTGGAGCAAGAGGAACCGAATTTAGAAAATCAACTTATCTACAATTAGGCGTTCTCGAAACAAAAGATCAGATTGAAGCAGCAAAATATTTGGGAAAATTACCCTTTGTAGATGCAAAAAAAATTGGAATTTGGGGCTGGAGTTACGGTGGATTTATGACATTAAACGCAATGAGCAGCGGCGAACCGATATTTAAAGCCGGAATTGCAATTGCACCCGTAACAAATTGGTTGCTTTATAATTCCGCTTACACTGAGCGATTTATGCAACAACCACAGCAAAATATGGAAGGATACGCAAAAGGCTCACCGCTTTCTTCTGCAAAAAACCTACACGGAAATCTGTTGATAATCCACGGAACTGCCGATGACAATGTGCACGTTCAAAATACCTATCTTTACTTAAACGAACTGCAAAAAAACGGAAAAAATGCTTCTCTATTTCTAGACACTGATAAATACCACAGTATTTTAGGAAAAGAGACAAGACGACATCTTTATCAACTAAATTTTGATTTTTTAGAAAAAAATCTTAAAGCTGAAAAGTAGGAGAAAAATG
>JBDHYS010000131.1:0-5347 GCA_039811505.1 Paludibacteraceae bacterium
GTTGTGCTTCTGTATCAAAATATTGATTAGTTGTTTGTTCTATAAATTTTCCGTTATGGTATAATGTTCTGAAAAAATTAGAAGCAACTTCACGATGTGTTTCTGACGTGGTGCGGGAATAAACATCGAAAGAAATCCCAAATTCTTCAAAAGATTTTTTAATAATAGAATGGTATCTATCCACAATATCTTGCGGACTTACACCTTCATTTCGGGCTTTGATGGTGATTGGAACTCCATGTTCATCGGAGCCACCGATGTATAAAACTTCTTCTCCCTTCAATCGTAAATAGCGAGCAAAAATATCAGCAGGAATATACACTCCAGCTAAATGTCCGATGTGAATCGGTCCATTTGCATAAGGAAGAGCAGATGTAATAGTTGTACGTTTGAATTTCATTAAATTTATCTTTTCTAAGTACTTTTTCTTGTTTAAAAACGAAGCACAAAGGTATAAAAAATGTAGAAAAATAAAAAGAAAAGGAACTCAATATTGGGTTCCTTTCAAGCAGAATCAAACTAAGTTGATTTTGTTCTGCAAAAATACTAAAGTGTTACAAAATTATTTTGTAGCAGCGATAGATGCTTTGCGGAATTCTTTCAATGCTTTTTCTAATTCTAAAGAAGCTTTACGTGCACGAGCACCTGCTGCTTTGTTACCTTTTTCTACTTGAAGAGCTGCGTTTTCTGTAAAAACGGCGATTTCTTGATTGATTTTGTCTACTAATGCTTTCATAAGTTACAATTTAATTAAAAAATGAATATGTATATTAATTATTGAAATACTATTTTTGGCAAAAATACATTTTTTTATTATTCTAACAATGTTTTAGGCGAAAAAATGTAATTTTTTTTTAATAATTGTCCATATTCTTCGTTTTAAACTGCATTTTTCGTGATATCAGGTGAAAAACGAAGATTTTTGGTCTAAAATTTTGATAGAAGAAGGAATGTTGAGAATAAAGTTTTCTCATAAAATACCTAAAATCAAAAGGCGACATTACATAAAAGAAAAAAATCGCCTTTTGAGAATGAAATTAATCAACTTATCGGATAACTTGTTTTTTTATTTGTTCAAAAAAATCATTGCCTTTGTCATCAACTAAGATAAAAGCAGGAAAATCAACTACATCAATTTTCCAAATTGCCTCCATTCCTTCTTCAGGATATTCGAGGCATTCCACATTTTTAATGCTGTTTTGCGCTAAAATTGCAGCTGGTCCTCCAATTGAGCCAAGATAAAATCCACCGTATTTTTTGCAGGCATCTGTTACTACTTGGCTTCGGTTTCCTTTTGCAATCATAATCATACTGCCGCCGTGCGATTGAAATAAATCAACATAGCTGTCCATTCTTCCGGCTGTAGTAGGTCCAAATGATCCCGAAGGCAAACCTTTTGGTGATTTTGCAGGTCCGGCATAATATATTGGATGATCTTTCATATATTGAGGTAAACCTAATCCTGCATCAATTCGCTCTTTTAGTTTTGCGTGTGCAATATCTCTTCCTACTATGATGGTTCCGGTGAGAGACAAACGAGTGGAAACGGGATATTGGCTTAAAGTTTTTAGAATGTCAGACATAGGTTGGTTTAAGTCGATTTTCACACCGCTTCCTTCTCCATTTTTTCTGTATTCTTCAGGAATGTATTGTCCCGGATTATCTTCCAATTTTTCGACCCAAATTCCCTCTTTATTGATTTTGGCTTTAATATTTCTATCCGCAGAACAAGAAACACCCATTCCAACAAAACAAGATGCACCATGACGTGAAGATCGGACAATACGAATATCGTGAGCATAATATTTTCCTCCAAATTGTGCACCGTAACCTAATTTTTGTGCAGCTTGAAGTACTCTTTCTTCTAATTCCGTATCTCTGAATGAACGCCCCAATTCATTTCCAGATGTGGGGAGAAAATCGTAATATTTTGTAGATGCTAATTTGACCGTTTTAAGATTTGATTCGGCAGAAGTTCCTCCAATGACAAATGCAACGTGGTAGGGTGGGCAAGCTGCAGTACCCAGAGTGAGCATTTTTTCCACTAAGAATTTTTCTAACGAAACAGGATTGAGCAAAGCTTTTGTTTCTTGAAATAGATACGATTTATTGGCTGAACCACCACCTTTTGCTATAAATAATAATTTGTATTCATCTCCTTTTGTTGCAATTAAGTCGATTTGTGCAGGAAGATTTGTACCTGTATTGGTTTCATCGTACATTGTGAGTGGAGCATTTTGAGAATATCGCAAATTTTCCTCCGTGTACGTTTCATAAATCCCTTTTGAAATGGCTTCTTCATCGTTTCCGTCCGTCCAAACGTTGCTCCCTTTTTTTGCATAAACTGTAGCTGTTCCTGTATCTTGACAAAACGGAAGAACACCTTTTGCTGCAATTTCGGCATTTTGTAGCATAGTAACGGCAACAAATTTGTCGTTTTCACTTGCTTCATCATCTGAAAGTATTTGTGCTACTTGTTTTTGATGGTCGGGGCGAAGTAAAAAGTTGCAATCACGCATTGCCACTTGCGAAACCAAGGTTAATGCTTCCGGTGCAACATGAAGTAATGTTTTATCACCACATTTTACTTCTTGAACATGCTCTTTTGTAAGCAAATAGTATTCAGTATTGTCTTTTTCAATCGGAAATGGATCTTGATAAATAAACGGTTTTTTAGCCATTGTTTTTGATTTTTTAATTGATAATATTGAATGTGTGTAAAATTTTTTACAAAAATAAGAAATTTAGATGAGTTTAATGGTCTGTTTTAATAAGTATTAGCAGATTTTCAGAAAAGATTTTTGTTTTAAAATCGGATAGCAATAGGTGGATATTTGTTTAACACTATATTCGGAATATTTTTGTAGTTTTGTGTCAAAATATTTATTGCGTTTGATTGTTTGAGAGTTAAAGTTCTCTTGTTTTTTAATCAAAAATAGGGAGAAAATAAGTTTTCAAAATAAAATAACAAAACGAGAAAAAACAGATGAAAATTGCAATTTTAGGATTAGGTGGCGTAGGCGGTTATTATGGAGGCAAATTGGCTCATAAATACGAAAATACAACAAACGAAATTTATTTTTTTGCACGTGGCGAACATTTGGCAACTATACAAAAAAACGGGTTGGAGCTTCAATCTGCAACCGAAACCATTTTTGCAAAGCCAAAAAAGGCAACCGACAATCCAAAAGAAATTGGTGTATTAGATGTGATTATTCTGACGACCAAAAGCTACGATCTTGTTGATTCAATTCGCTTTGTCAAACCTTGTATTGATTCCAAAACTGTGATTTTGCCCTTGTTAAATGGTGGAGATATTACGGAAAGAATTCGTCATATTTTGCCCGAGAACGTTGTTTGGAGCGGTTGTTCATATATTGTTAGTCGGAAAATAAAACCGGGGATTATTAAAACTTTGGGAGGAAGTGCCAAATTGGTTTTTGGCGATGAAAAAGGGATAAATAATCAAGTAACAGATTTTTTGCAAATTTTAATTGATGCCGGAATTGATGCTGTTTTGTCGGAAAACATAAAAGAAAGTATCTGGAAAAAGTTCTTTTTTATTTCAGTTTCAGCATCTTTGACATCCTATTTTGATGTGGATTTCTCTCAACTTATTGATACCGATGAGCGATTAAAAATAACCACTGAAATGGCGAATGAATTTGCTAAAATTGCTGAAGCAAAAGGTGTAAATTTGGGTAAAAATCCTTCGGAATATATCATAAAACATACCCAAACACTTCCGCAAGGTGCAACAACTTCGATGCATAGCGATTTTAAAGTAGGAAACAAAACAGAAGTAGATACTTTGACAGGCGTAATTGTAGAATTGGGCAAAAAACACAATATCGAAACACCGATTTATAACAAAGTTTATGCAGAACTGAAAGTAAGGTGAAAATAAATCTGACTGACAACAACGTGCTACTTGTCCGTACTTAGGGCGTACAATCTATTATACTTTCTACAAACAATCATTACATCAATCATCATACGGACAAATCATTGCATATTTTCTTGTATAAATTTACTTACCGTCAGCCGATGTACACCTAAAATACGACTGATAGCACTTTTGGAAACTTTCTTATCCAGCAGTTTTTTGATTTTTAATTCCTTGCCTGTAAGTTTCACTTTGGACGATTTTCGTCCTTTCGGGCGACCGAGTATAACGCCTTCGGCTTTTTTACGTGCTAATGCTTCTTTGGTGCGTTGTGAAATAAGATTGCGCTCTATTTCGGCAGATAGACCGAAAGCAAAGGCGAGAACTTTTGAATTGATATCACTCCCCAAACGGTAATTATCCTTAATAGTCCAAACCTGAATATCACGATTCATACATTCGTTGAGAATACCCATTATCATCAGCAGATTTCTGCCGAGACGAGAAAGTTCAGAACAAATCAAAATATCGTCTTTCTTCATTTTTTTGAGCAGTTTGCCGAGCTCACGTTTGTTTACATCTTGCGTACCTGAAATCGTTTCTTCTATCCAATGGTCGATTTTTAAACCATTTTTTTTGCAGTATCTTTTTATTTCAAAACGCTTATTTTCTACTGTTTGCTTGTCGGTGCTTACCCGAATATAGCCGTAATTCATAATTTTCTCTTGTTTAATTAAAATATTATTTTTATTTAAACAGACAAAAATAGTATATATTTTTAATGCTATTTTTATTTACTTTTTTCGGGCGTTTTCTTTTTTCAATATCCAACATCTTTGCTGTCAATTCGTTTTTATTTTTTCGGTATTTGCAGTTTAATCGGCAAACCAAAGCGTGATTAATTCTTTGGGTTAGCGTCGAGAAGTTTTGCAAATTTTGTAACTCGCTCGTACTTAATAAAACGTTAATAACGTTCAATTTGACTGTACATCAATGTGTTTTTCTTCTCTAAATCGTTTGATTTTATTTACAAGAAACATAATGTAATTTGTTTTGACTTTTTGTTTTCTCAATGGTTAATTTATGAACAAAGATAGGCAAATATTAAGAAATATAAGATGTATGTTTGAACAAAGTGCTAATAGTTAAAATAGTGTTTTGAAAATTATTTTTTGAGATTTTGTCTTTTTTGATTTATTTTTTTATAATTTTTTAAAAAAATCGCCGAATTTGACCATGTCAAAAGTTGCATTTACGAGTTGAAATCACCCATTTTTGAAATTTCATTTTAAATAGCAATAAATCGTATGTTTTTTTGTATCTTTGCACCCCAATTTGCACGTATCTGTTGTGCGAAATTAAAATGCTAATAATTAAAAAGATATGAACATTTCAAGAAAAGACATTGATGCTAATAATGTGGTAGTAACTATTACAATCGACAAAGAAGATTATACAGAA